>NZ_CP041742.1:2340000-2596073 GCF_007556775.1 Lysobacter lycopersici | reverse complement strand
CACCACCGAAACGCTCCGCGCCCACCTTCGTCAGCGCCGCCGTCAGCGTCGTCTTCCCGTGGTCCACGTGACCAATCGTGCCCACGTTCACGTGGGGCTTGGTGCGCTCGAACTTACCCTTTGCCATTGTCTTTATCCTCTGGAAATTAGTTCTTCTTGATCACGGCTTCGGCGATGTTCGCCGGCGCTTCCGCGTAGTGATCGAATTCCATGGTGAAGGTCGCGCGACCCTGCGACATCGAACGCAACGTGGTCGCGTAACCGAACATCTCGCCCAGCGGGATCATCGCGTTGATGATCTTGCCGGACGGGCTGTCGTCCTGGCCCTGCAGGATGCCGCGGCGGCGGCTGACGTCGCCCATCACGTCGCCGAGGTAATCCTCGGGCGTGACGATCTCGACCTTCATCATCGGCTCGAGCAGCACCGGGCTGGCCTTGTTGAAGCCTTCCTTGAAGCCCATCGAGCCGGCGATCTTGAACGCCATTTCCGACGAGTCGACCTCGTGGTACGAACCGTCGACCAGCTTCACCTTGACGTCGACGATCGGATAGCCGGCCATGATGCCGTTCGCGACCGCTTCCTGGATGCCCTTGTCGACCGCCGGGATGTATTCCTTCGGCACCACGCCGCCGACGATCGCGTTCTCGAACTCGTAGCCCTTGCCCTGCTCGTTCGGCGAGATCTCCAGCCACACGTGGCCGAACTGGCCCTTGCCGCCGGACTGGCGCACGAACTTGCCTTCGGCCTTGACCGCCTTGCGGATGGTTTCGCGGTAGGCGACCTGCGGCTTGCCGACGTTGGCTTCGACGTTGAACTCGCGCTTCATGCGGTCGACGAGGATGTCGAGGTGCAGTTCGCCCATGCCGGCGATGATGGTCTGGCCGGATTCCTCGTCGGTGCGCACGCGGAACGACGGGTCTTCCTGCGCGAGGCGACCCAGCGCGATGCCCATCTTCTCCTGGTCGGACTTGGTCTTCGGTTCGACCGCCATCGAGATGACGGGCTCCGGGAACACCATGCGTTCGAGCGTGATCACGTGGTCGAGCGAGCACAGCGTGTCGCCGGTGGTGACATCCTTCAGGCCCACCGCCGCGGCGATGTCGCCCGCGTTGACCTGCTTGATCTCCTCGCGGTTGTTCGCGTGCATCTGCAGGATGCGGCCGATGCGCTCCTTCCTCGACTTCACCGGGCTGTAGACCTGGTCGCCGGAGTTGAGCGTGCCCGAATAGACGCGGAAGAACGTGAGCGAACCCACGAACGGGTCGGTCATGATCTTGAACGCGAGCGCGGAGAACGGCGCCTTGTCGTCGGCGGCGCGCGTGGCTTCCTTCTCGTCCTCGTCGATGCCCTGCACCGGCGGCACGTCGACCGGCGACGGCAACAGCTGCACGACGGCGTCGAGCATCGCCTGCACGCCCTTGTTCTTGAACGCGGTGCCGCAGTAGACCGGGATGACCTCGGTCTTCAGCGTGCGCGCGCGCAGGCCGTCGAGGATGTCGGCTTCGGACAGGTCGCCCTCGTTGAGGTACTTGTCCATCAGCTCTTCGCTGGCCTCGGCCGCAGCTTCGACCATGAAGCTGCGCGCCTCGTTGCACTTGTCGACGAGGTTGGCCGGGATGTCGATGTAGTCGAACTTGGTGCCCTGCGAGGCGACGTCCCACTGGATCGCCTTCATTTTGACCAGGTCGACCACGCCCTCGAAACCGTCCTCGGCACCGATCGGCACCTGCATCGGCACCGGGTACGCACCCAGGCGGGTCTTCAACTGGTCGACGACCTTGTCGAAGTTGGCGCCGGTGCGGTCCATCTTGTTGACGAACGCGAGGCGAGGCACGTGGTACTTGTTGGCCTGGCGCCACACCGTCTCCGACTGCGGCTGCACGCCGCCCACGGCGCACAGCACGAACACCGCGCCGTCGAGCACGCGCAGCGAGCGTTCGACCTCGATGGTGAAGTCGACGTGCCCGGGGGTATCGATGATGTTGAAGCGATGCTCCGGCAGCGAGCCGTCCATGCCCTTCCAGAACGCCGTGGTGGCGGCGGAAGTGATGGTGATGCCGCGCTCCTGCTCCTGCTCCATCCAGTCCATCGTCGCGGCGCCTTCGTGCACCTCGCCGATCTTGTGGTTGACGCCGGTGTAGAAAAGGATGCGCTCGGTCGTCGTGGTCTTGCCGGCATCGATGTGGGCCATGATGCCGAAGTTGCGGTAGCGCTCGATGGGAGTGGTGCGGGCCACGTTGAGTCTCTCGTTGTTCCGTCGAAACGGGTGTTGGGAATCTTTCTCGGATTCCGGAAGGCCGAGGCCGCCTTGCGGCGGCCGTCGGTGGTACGCGCGGCGACCGCGTGCGGCCTGCGCATGTCAGGCGTCTCCGCCCGGCGGGCTTATCGGGCCCGCGCCGACAGTCTTGTTACCAGCGGTAGTGCGCGAAGGCCTTGTTGGCTTCGGCCATGCGATGGGTTTCCTCGCGCTTCTTGATCGCGCCGCCGCGGTTCTCGGAGGCATCGAGCAGTTCGCCGGCGAGCTTGCGCGGCATCGAGTTCTCGCCGCGCTTGCGCGCCGATTCGATCAGCCAGCGCATCGCCAGCGCGGTGCGGCGGGAAGCGCGCACCTCGACCGGCACCTGGTAGGTCGCGCCACCGACGCGGCGGGACTTGACCTCGACCGCCGGGGACACGTTGCCAAGCGCCTTCTCGACCAGCTCGAGCGCATTGGGGTTCTTTTCGCCGATCACGTCCATGGCGCCGTACACGATCTTCTCGGCGACCGACTTCTTGCCGCTCTGCATGACCATGTTGATGAAGCGCGCGATGGTTTCGCTTCCATGCTTCGGATCGGGCAGCACCGAACGCTGCGGGGTATTGCCTTTACGCGACATGTTCTATTCCTCAGCCCTTCGGGCGCTTGGCGCCGTACTTGGAACGGCTCTGGCGGCGCTTGGCGACGCCGGCGGCGTCGAGCGAACCGCGCACGGTGTGGTAGCGCACGCCCGGCAGGTCCTTGACGCGGCCGCCGCGGATCAGCACCACGCTGTGTTCCTGCAGGTTGTGGCCTTCGCCGCCGATGTACGAGATGACCTCGTAGCCATTGGTCAGGCGCACCTTGGCGACCTTGCGAAGCGCCGAGTTCGGCTTCTTCGGGGTCGTGGTGTACACGCGCGTGCACACGCCGCGGCGCTGCGGGCAGTTGGCGAGCGCGGGCGACGTGCTCTTGTAGGTTTCCGGGCTGCGCGGCTTGCGCACCAGCTGGTTGATCGTGGCCATGGATGCCTTGGGTCGGTTGGGGCCAAGCCCCGCTGAAAACGAAGCAGGCCCGAAAGAGGCCTGCTTAGACGAAAAAGTATAGCCCGCGCCGGACCTTTCGGTCAAACGAGGCCATACCGAAAAACCGGTCCGGCTGCACTGCAACCAGCCCCGGTCGATCTGCGATCCCGCCATCCTGGGCCCAACACGAGGCGCTCCCTGCGCCTCATTTGGTGATCTGGATGGCCGAAGCCATCGAAACAGCGGCGCGGAGTATACGCGACGCTGGGTACCGCGCCAGCTCCCGCCCGGCCGAAGCCGGGCAGGACGCCGGACTTACACCGCTTCGCCGGACTCGACGTCCTCGGCCAACTCGCCGGCCAGGGTCGCCATCTCGGCCTCGGTCAGGCCCGAGGCGTTCTTGCGGCGCTGGTTGTGGTACGCGAGGCCGGTGCCCGCCGGGATCAGGCGCCCGACGATCACGTTCTCCTTGAGGCCACGCAGGCTGTCGCGGGTGCCGCGGACGGCGGCCTCGGTCAGCACGCGGGTGGTCTCCTGGAACGAGGCCGCGGAGATGAACGATTCGGTCGCCAGCGAGGCCTTGGTGATGCCCAGCAGCACCGGATCGAACTTCGCCATGATCTCGTTCTTCGCCTCCAGCTTCGCGTTTTCTTCGATCACGCGCTGGCGTTCGGCCTGTTCGCCGTGCAGGAACTTGCTGTCGCCGCCGTCGGTGATCTCGACCTTGCGCAGCATCTGGCGAACGATCACTTCGATGTGTTTGTCGTTGATCTTCACGCCCTGCAGGCGGTAGACGTCCTGGATTTCCTTGGTCAGGTACACGGCCAGCGGCTCGACGCCGAGCAGGCGCAGGATGTCCTGCGGCGTCGGCTCGCCGTCCACGATCGTCTCGCCCTTCTCCACGTGTTCGCCTTCGAACACGATGATCTGGCGGTACTTCGGGATCAGCTCTTCGTGCTCGTCGCCGTCCGTCGGCTTGATGATCAGGCGCTGCTTGCCCTTGGTGTCCTTGCCGAACGAAACGACGCCGGAAATCTCGGCGAGGATCGCCGGATCCTTGGGCTTGCGCGCCTCGAACAGGTCGGCCACGCGCGGCAGGCCGCCGGTGATGTCGCGGGTCTTCGACGCTTCCTGCGGGATCTTCGCGACCACGTCGCCGACGCCGACGGCGGCGCCGTCCTGCAGGTTGACGATCGAGCGCGGCGGCAGCAGGTACTGCGCCGGCAGGTCGGTGCCCGGGATCTGCAGATCCTTGCCGGCCTTGTCGACGATGCGCACCAGCGGACGCAGGTCCTTGGCCTGGGTGCCGCGGCGCTTGGGATCGGTGATCTCGCGCGAAGCGAGGCCGGTCAGTTCGTCGGTCTTCTCGATCACGGTCACGCCGTCGACGAAGTCGACGAAGCGCATGAAACCCGCCACTTCCGACACGATCGGGTGGTTGTGCGGATCCCAGTTCGCGATCTGCTGGCCGGCCTTGACCTCGGCTCCGTCCTTGACCGTGATCATCGCGCCGTACGGCAGCTTGTAGCGCTCGCGCTCGCGGCCGTGCGCGTCGAGCACGGACAGTTCGCCCGAACGCGACACCGCGACTTCGCCGCCGCTGGCGTGCGAGACGTGCTTGAGGTTGTTGAACTTGACCGAACCGGTGGTCTTGATCGTCACGTTGTCGATCGCCGCCGCGCGCGAAGCCGCGCCGCCGATGTGGAACGTGCGCATCGTCAGCTGCGTACCGGGCTCGCCGATCGACTGCGCCGCGACCACGCCCACCGCCTCGCCGTGGTTGACGAGGTGGCCGCGGCCGAGATCGCGGCCGTAGCAGTGCGCGCACACGCCGAAGGCGCTTTCGCAGGTGATGGTCGAACGCACCTTGATCGACTGCACGCCGGCGTCTTCCAGCTTCTGCACCCAGGCTTCGTCGAGCAGGGTGTTGCGGACGACGATCGGATCCTCGTCCTCACCGGGCAGGAACACGTCCTCGGCCACGACGCGGCCGAGCACGCGGTCGCGCAGCGGTTCGACCACGTCGCCGCCTTCCACGATCGGGGTCATGGTCAGGCCGGCGTGCGTGCCGCAATCGGTTTCGGTGATGACCACGTCCTGCGCCACGTCGACCAGGCGACGGGTCAGGTAACCCGAGTTCGCCGTCTTCAACGCGGTGTCCGCGAGGCCCTTGCGCGCGCCGTGGGTCGAGATGAAGTACTGCAGAACGTTCAGGCCTTCGCGGAAGTTCGCGGTGATCGGCGTCTCGATGATCGAGCCATCCGGCTTGGCCATCAGGCCGCGCATGCCCGCGAGCTGGCGGATCTGCGCCTGCGAACCGCGCGCACCCGAGTCGGCCATGATGTAGATCGAGTTCATCGACTTCTGCGCGACCTTCTCGCCCTTGGCGTTGGTCACGGTATCGGTGCCGATCGCGTCCATCATCGCCTTGGCGACGCGTTCGTTGGTGCGCGACCAGATGTCGACGACCTTGTTGTAGCGCTCGCCGGCGGTGACCAGGCCCGACTGGTACTGCTGCTGGATTTCCAGCACCTCGGCCTCGGCCTCGTCGAGGATCGCCTTCTTCTCCGGCGGGATGGTCATGTCGTCGATGCCGATCGACACGCCCGCGCGGGTCGCGTTGGCGAAGCCGGTGTACATCAGCTTGTCCGCGAACACGACCGTGTCCTTCAAGCCGAGCATGCGATAGCAGGTGTTGATCAGGCGACTGATCGCCTTCTTGGTCAGCTCGGTGTTGACCAGCGCGAACGGCAGGCCCTCCGGCAGGATCTCGGCCAGCAGCGAGCGGCCCACGGTGGTCTCGACCACCGAGGTCTTGCGCGTGCGCGAACCGTCCTCGCCGATGACGGTCTCGGCGATGCGGACCTTGACCTTGGCGTGCAGCGTGGCGGCCTTGTTGTCGAACGCGCGGCGTGCCTCGGCGACGTTGGCGAAGGCCATGCCCTCGCCCTTCGCGCCTTCCAGCGCACGGGTCATGTAGTACAGGCCCAGCACCACGTCCTGCGACGGCACGATGATCGGCTCGCCGTTGGCCGGCGACAGGATGTTGTTGGTCGACATCATCAGCGCGCGCGCTTCCAGCTGCGCTTCCAGCGACAGCGGCACGTGCACGGCCATCTGGTCGCCGTCGAAGTCGGCGTTGAACGCGGTGCAGACCAGCGGGTGCAGCTGGATCGCCTTGCCTTCGATCAGCACCGGCTCGAACGCCTGGATGCCGAGGCGATGCAGGGTCGGCGCGCGGTTCAGCAGCACCGGATGCTCGCGGATGACTTCCTCGAGGATGTCCCAGACTTCCGCTTCTTCGCGTTCGACCAGCTTCTTCGCCGCCTTGATGGTGGTGGCGAGGCCGCGGCGCTGCAGCTTGGCGAAGATGAAGGGCTTGAACAGTTCCAGCGCCATCTTCTTCGGCAGGCCGCACTGGTGCAGCTTGAGGTACGGGCCGACCACGATCACCGAACGGCCGGAGTAGTCGACGCGCTTGCCGAGCAGGTTCTGGCGGAAACGACCCTGCTTGCCCTTGATCATGTCGGCCAGCGACTTGAGCGGGCGCTTGTTGGTGCCGGTGATGGCGCGGCCGCGGCGGCCGTTGTCCATCAGCGCATCCACCGATTCCTGCAGCATGCGCTTCTCGTTGCGCACGATGATGTCGGGCGCGTTGAGTTCCAGCAGGCGGCGCAGGCGGTTGTTGCGGTTGATGACGCGGCGGTACAGGTCATTGAGGTCGGAGGTCGCGAAGCGACCGCCGTCCAGCGGCACCAGCGGACGCAGGTCCGGCGGCAGCACCGGCAGCACGGTCATCACCATCCACTCGGGACGGTTGCCGGATTCGATGAAGGCCTCGACCAGCTTGATCCGCTTGGTCAGGCGCTTGAGCTTGGTCTCGCTGTTGGTGGAGGCGATTTCCTCCTTCAACTTCACCATCTCGGCCTGCAGGTCGATCGCGCGCAGCAGTTCGAACACCGCCTCGGCGCCCATCGCGGCGTCGAAGTCGTCGCCGTGCTCCTGGCGCGCCTGCATGTATTGCTCTTCGGTCAGCAGGTTGCCCTGCTCGAGCGGGGTCAGGCCCGGCTCGGTCACGACGTAGGCTTCGAAATACAGGATGCGCTCGATGTCGCGCAGGGTCATGTCCAGCATCAGGCCGATGCGCGAGGGCAGCGACTTCAGGAACCAGATGTGCGCGACCGGCGAGGCCAGGTCGATGTGGCCCATGCGCTCGCGGCGCACCTTGGCCAGCGTCACTTCGGTGCCGCACTTCTCGCAGACCACGCCGCGGTGCTTCATGCGCTTGTACTTGCCGCACAGGCACTCGTAGTCCTTGATCGGGCCGAAGATGGCGGCGCAGAACAGGCCGTCGCGCTCCGGCTTGAAGGTGCGGTAGTTGATGGTCTCGGGCTTCTTCACCTCGCCGTAGGACCACGAACGGATCAGGTCCGGCGAGGCCAGCGCGATCTTGATCGCGTCGAAATCGAGCGTCTGGCGCTGCTGGTTGAAGAGGTTCAGCAAATCTTTCATGTCGTTTCTCCGGGTCGAGGGCAATGGGTCTTGCGTGTCGGCGCGGCGTCACCGCCGCGCCTTCGCGAAACTCAGTGCTCCTCGAGTTCCATGTTGATCGCCAGGCTGCGGATTTCCTTCACCAACACGTTGAAGGATTCCGGCATGCCCGCGACCATCTCGTGCTCGCCGTCGACGATGTTCTTGTACATGGCGTTGCGGCCCTGCACGTCGTCGGACTTCACCGTCAGCATTTCCTGCAGGGTGTAGGCCGCGCCGTATGCTTCAAGCGCCCAGACTTCCATCTCGCCGAAGCGCTGGCCGCCGAACTGCGCCTTGCCGCCCAGCGGCTGCTGGGTGACGAGCGAGTACGGGCCGGTCGAGCGCGCGTGCATCTTGTCGTCGACCAGGTGGTTCAGCTTCAGCATGTGCATGTAGCCGACCGTGACCATGCGTTCGAACGCATCGCCGGTGCGGCCGTCGAACAGCTGCGACTGGCCGTGGGTAGGCAGGTCCGCGAGCGTCAGCATCGCCTTGATCTCGGACTCGGTGGCGCCGTCGAACACCGGCGTCGCCATCGGCACGCCGTCGGTCAGGTTGCCCGCGAGCGTCAGCAATTCCTCGTCGCTGAACTGCTTGAGGTCGACGCGCTGTTCCGCGGTGGCGCGATCGTGGTTGTAGATCTCGTCGAGGAACTTGCGCAGGTCGGCGACCTTGGCCTGCTCTTGCAGCATGCGGTCGATCTTGCGGCCCAGGCCCTTCGCGGCCCAGCCCAGGTGCACCTCGAGGATCTGGCCGATGTTCATTCGGCTCGGCACGCCCAGCGGGTTCAGCACGATGTCGACGGTGCGGCCATCGGCCATGTACGGCATGTCCTCGACCGGGACGATCGTGGACACCACGCCCTTGTTGCCGTGGCGGCCGGCCATCTTGTCGCCCGGCTGGATGCGGCGCTTCACCGCGAGGAACACCTTGACCATCTTCAGCACGCCCGGGGCGAGGTCGTCGCCCTGGGTGATCTTGCCGCGCTTGTCGGCGAAGCGCTTGTCGAACTCGGCCTTGTGCGCGTCGATCTGCTTCTGCGCGCGCTCGACCGCCTCGGCCGCGTCCTCGTCCTTCATCCGCAGCTGGAACCAGTCAGACTTCTTCAGCCCGTCGAGCACCAGCGAGGTGACGGTGTCGCCCTTCTTCAGACCGGGGCCGCCGTTCGCGGTCTTGCCCAGCAGCTGGCCGCGCAGGCGGTCGTAGATCGCCGCCTCGAGGATGCGGAACTGGTCGTCGAAGTCCTTCTTGACCCGGCGGATTTCCTCCTCCTGGATCTTGATCGCGCGCTTGTCCTTCTCGATGCCGTCGCGGGTGAACACCTGCACGTCGATGACGACGCCGTCCATGCCCGGCGGCACGCGCAGCGAGCTGTCCTTCACGTCGGACGCCTTCTCGCCGAAGATCGCGCGCAGCAGCTTCTCTTCCGGGGTCAGCTGGCTCTCGCCCTTGGGCGTGACCTTGCCGACCAGGATGTCGCCTGCACGCACTTCGGCGCCGATGAACACCACGCCCGACTCGTCGAGGCGGTTCAACGCGCTCTCGGAGACGTTGGGGATGTCGGCGGAGATTTCTTCCGGCCCCAGCTTGGTGTCGCGCGCCTGGACGGTGAGTTCCTCGATGTGGATCGTGGTGTAGCGATCCTCCTCGACCACGCGCTCGCTGAGCAGGATCGAGTCCTCGAAGTTGTAGCCGTTCCACGGCATGAACGCGACCAGCATGTTCTGGCCGAGCGCGAGTTCGCCGATGTCGGTGGACGGGCCGTCGGCGAGCACGTCGCCGCGCGCGACCACGTCGCCCACGTTCACCAGCGGGGTCTGGTTGATGCAGGTGTTCTGGTTGGAACGCGTGTACTTGATCAGCGAATAGATGTCGACGCCGGCATCGTGCTCGCCGGAGATCTCGTTCTCGTTGACCTTGACCACGATGCGCGCGGCGTCGATCTGCTCGACCGTGCCGCCGCGGCGCGCGTTCACCGTCACGCCCGAGTCGCGCGCCACGGCGCGCTCGATGCCGGTGCCGACCAGCGGCTTCTGCGACTTCAGCGTCGGCACCGCTTGGCGCTGCATGTTCGCGCCCATCAGCGCGCGGTTGGCGTCGTCGTGCTCGAGGAACGGCACCAGCGCCGCCGCGACCGACACGGTCTGCATCGGCGAGACGTCCATGAAGTGGATTTCGCTCGGCGGGCGCAGCATCGATTCGCCCTGGTAGCGGCAGGCGACGAACGGCGCGGTGATGTTGCCCTTGCCGTCGCGCGGCGCATTGGCCTGGGCGATGACGTATTCGTTCTCCTCGATCGCCGAGAGGAATTCGACGTCGTTGGTGATGCGGCCGTCCACGACCTTGCGGTACGGCGTCTCGAGGAAGCCGTACTTGTTGGTGCGGGCGAACACGGCCAGCGAGTTGATCAGGCCGATGTTCGGGCCTTCAGGCGTCTCGATGGTGCAGACGCGACCGTAGTGGGTCGGGTGCACGTCGCGCACTTCGAACCCGGCGCGCTCGCGGGTCAGGCCGCCCGGGCCGAGGGCCGACACGCGGCGCTTGTGCGTCACTTCCGACAGCGGGTTGTTCTGGTCCATGAACTGCGACAGCTGCGAGGAGCCGAAGAACTCCTTCACCGCGGCCGCGACCGGCTTGGCGTTGATCAGGTCCTGCGGGGTCAGGCCATCGGCCTCGGCCATGGTCAGGCGCTCGCGCACCGCGCGCTCGACGCGCACCAGGCCGACGCGGAACACGTTCTCGGCCATTTCGCCGACCGAACGCACGCGGCGGTTGCCGAGGTGGTCGATGTCGTCGACCACGCCGCGGCCGTTGCGGATCTCGGTCAGCACGCGGATCGCATCGAGGATGTCGGAACCGTTGCCGCACATCTCGCGCAGGCGCGCGGACTCGTCGTCCTTGCGGTCGGCGAAGTACTTGGCGTCGTACAGCACCGGCGCGCCGGTGACTTCCTTGCGGCCGATGCGGCGGTTGAACTTCATCCGGCCCACGGCCGAGAGGTCGTAGCGCTCGAAGGTGAAGAACAGGTTGTGGAACAGGTTCTGCGCCGCGTCCTTGGTCGGCGGTTCGCCCGGGCGCATCATCCGGTAGATCTCGACCAGCGCTTCGAGCTGGGTCTTGGTCGCGTCGATGCGCAGGGTGTTGGACAGGTAGGCGCCGCGGTCGAGGTCGTTGACCCACAGCGTGCCGACCGAAGCCACGCCGGCCTTGCGGAACTTGGCCAGGTGCTCGTCGCTGATCTCGTCGTTCGCGCTCGCCAGCAATTCGCCGGTGTTCGCGTCGACGACGTCGTGCGAGAGGATGCGGCCGACGAGGTAGCTGTCGGGCACGGCCAGCGCGGCGATGCCCGAGGCCTCGAGCTGCTTCACGTGGCGCGCGGTGATGCGCTTGCCGGCCTCGACGATGACCTTGTCGCCGTCGGCGAGGTCGAACTCGAGGGTTTCGCCGCGCAGGCGCTCGGGCACCAATTCGAGCTGCACGCCTTCCTTCGGGTCGATGTGGAAGGTGTTGACCTCGAAGAATTCGTTGAGCATCTCCTCGTTGTTGTAGCCCAGCGCGCGCAGCAGCACGCTGACCGGCAGCTTGCGGCGGCGGTCGATGCGGGTGAACAGCGCGTCCTTCGGGTCGAACTCGAAGTCCAGCCAGGAGCCGCGGTAGGGGATGATGCGGGCGCTGTACAGCAGCTTGCCCGACGAATGCGTCTTGCCGCGGTCGTGGTCGAAGAACACGCCCGGCGAACGGTGCAGCTGCGAGACGATGACGCGCTCGGTGCCGTTGACGATGAAGGTGCCGTTGTCGGTCATGAGCGGGATCTCGCCCATGTAGACCTCCTGCTCCTTCACGTACTTCACCGCCTTGTTCGACGACTCGCGGTCGTAGATCACCAGGCGCACGGTCACGCGCAGCGGCGCACCGTAGCTGAGGCCTCGGTTGCGGCACTCGCGTTCGTCGAACACCGGTTCGCCGAGCTTGTAGCCGACGTATTCGAGCACGGCGTAGCCGTTGTAGCTGGAGATCGGGAACACCGACTTCAGCGCGGCGTGCAGGCCCTTGTCCTCGCGCCTGGAGGGTTCGGTGTTCTCCTGCAGGAACTCGCGGTAGGAATCGACCTGGATGGCCAGCAGGAACGGCACCTCGAGGATGGAGCGGCTTTTGCCGAAATCCTTGCGGATGCGCTTCTTTTCGGTGAAGGAGTATTGCTGCGTCATGAGAGTGGGCGCCTCGTGATGTTGCGTGTGGAGCGCGGCATGGCTTCTGGCCAACCGGCGGGCGCGACTCGGGTCGCGCCCAGGGACGGTCCGGGCATGCATTTGCCTGGGACCAGACATCGGGGAGTCGCTGGTATTGCCGGCACCAGCACGCCCTCTCTTGCTACTTCCCGACGTCGAATGTAGTTGTGGGGTGTCGCGTAACGCTTGACTTCAACAACGGCCAAAGGCCGGGGACTTTCGTCCCCAGCCTTGGCAGGTCGCCGCTACCGCCGGCGACGGGACAACGCTTACTTGACCTCGACGGTCGCGCCAGCGGCTTCCAGTTCCTTCTTGAACTTGTCGGCGTCTTCCTTGGACACGCCTTCCTTGACGGTGCCACCGGCTTCGGTGAGGTCCTTGGCTTCCTTCAGGCCCAGGCCGGTGATGGCGCGGACGGCCTTGATGACCTCGACCTTCTTGTCGCCGGCCGACTTCAGCACGATGGTGAACTCGGTCTGCTCTTCGACCGCAGCAGCCGGGCCAGCGGCCGGACCGGCCATCATGACCGGGGCGGCGGCGGTGACGCCGAACTTGTCTTCGATGGCCTTGACCAGGTCCATCACTTCCATCAGCGACTTGGCGGCGATGGCGTCGACGATCTGTTCGTTGGAAAGGGACATTGCGATTTACCTCTGGAAATTTTGTTTCGAAATGGGTTTCGGGTAAGGATCAAGCGGTCGCTTCGGCGGCCTCGGCAGGCGCGGCGTCGCCGCCACCCTGCTTGTCGGCCACGGCCTTGACCACGCGGGCGAACATCGACGCCGGCTCGGCCAGCACGCGTGCCAGCATCGCCAGAGCCTGCTCGCGGGTCGGCAGCGAGGCCAGCACGTCGACGTGCGCGGCCGGCAGCAACTTGCCTTCCACGGACACGACCTTGGCCACGAGCTTGTCGTTGCCCTTGGCGAACTCCTTGATCAGGCGCCCGGCGGCGCCGGGTTCCTCGGTCGAGAACGCGTAGAGCAGCGGGCCGACGAGCGCGTCCTGGACGCATTCGTATTCGGTGCCCGCCACTGCGCGCGACGCCAGCGTGTTCTTGACAACCCGCAAGTACACGCCGGTTTCGCGGGCCTTCTTGCGCATCGCGGTCATCTGTTCGACCGTGGTGCCCGCGTACTCGGCTGCGACCAGGGAGTGCGCGGAGGCGGCGACTTTCGCCACTTCGGCCACTACATCCTGTTTCTGGGTGAGATTCAGAGCCATTAGCACTCCTCCAAATGAACTCCGCTCGCGGCTCCTGCCGCTCGCGGTCCTGGGCGACGCCGTCCGTTGGCATCGGGGACGCTCGCGCGTCCCGGTGGTGGCCCTTCCAGAAAAATTCCAGAGGGGGCTGCACCATCTACGCAGGCCATCGCCCCGAAGGGTTCCGATTAGGCGATCCCGCTAGCGATGACGACGACTCCCTGCCGTGCCGAGCTTCCGTGCCCGTCGTCTTCGCGCGCTGACCGCACCTGCGGTCTTTGACGGCTTTCGCTCCGGCGAACCTTCGCGATGCCCTCAAAATTTTGTTGCGATGACACATCGCTGCGTCATCACCAGCACAAGGATGTGCTGGCCGATGCGGCGGCGTGCCGCCGCATCGTCGACACGTGGCGCGGCTATGCCGCGACCGTGTCAGCGCGAGCCGCGGCAGGATGCCCGGTCTCGCGCTTCAAACTCATTTCAGCGCGAGGCTGGACTGGTCGACGATGACGCCGGGACCCATGGTCGAGCTGATCGCGATCTTCTGCAGGTAGGTGCCCTTGGCGCTGGACGGCTTGGCCTTGATCAGGTCGTGCAGCAGCGCTTCGAGGTTGTCCTTCAGCTTGCCGGCTTCGAAATCAGCCTTGCCGATGGTGCAGTGGATGATGCCGGCCTTGTCGGTGCGGTAGCGCACCTGGCCGCCCTTGGCGTTCTTCACCGCCTCGGCCGGGTTCGGCGACACGGTGCCGACCTTGGGGTTCGGCATCAGGCCGCGCGGGCCCAGCACCTGGCCGAGCTTGCCGACCACGCGCATCGCGTCCGGCGTGGCGATGACCACGTCGTAGTTGAGGTCGCCGGCGGTCATCTTCTCGGCGAGGTCGTCCATGCCGACGATATCGGCGCCGGCGGCCAGGGCTTCATCGGCCTTGGCGCCCGCGGGGGCGAACACCGCCACGCGCACGCTCTTGCCGGTGCCGGCCGGGAGCACGGTGGAACCGCGCACCTGCTGGTCGGACTTCTTGGCATCGACGCCGAGGCGCACGGCCACGTCCACCGATTCCACGAACTTCGCCTTGGTGGCGGTCTGGACGATCTTGATCGCCTCGTCGAACGGATAGGCCTTGCCCGGCTGGACTGCGGCGAGGATCGCTTTCTGTCGCTTGTTCATCGCCATGTCCTCAGCCCTCCACCGTCAGGCCCATCGAACGGGCGGAGCCCGCGATGGTGCGCACCGCCGCGTCCAGGTCGGCCGCGGTCAGGTCGGGTTCCTTCGCCTTGGCGATGTCCTCGAGCTGCTTGCGGGTGACCTTGCCCACCTTCTCGGTGTTCGGGCGCTTGGAACCGGACTGGATGCCCACGGCCTTCTTCAGCAGGATGGTCGCGGGCGGCGTCTTGGTGATGAAGGTGAAGGTGCGGTCCGAGTACGCGGTGATCACGGTCGGAATCGGCAGGCCCGGTTCCAGCTTCTGCGTGGCGGCGTTGAACGCCTTGCAGAATTCCATGATGTTCAGGCCGCGCTGGCCCAGGGCAGGACCGACCGGCGGCGAGGGATTCGCCTGCCCGGCTTTCACCTGCAGCTTGATGTAACCGATGACTTTCTTTGCCATTGCATTGACTCCTGGAGTTCAAGCGTCTGCACGCCTCGCGGCTGCGGGACTCCTCCGTTGGTGAAAGGTCAGGCCTTCTCGACCTGGCCGAATTCGAGTTCCACGGGCGTCGAGCGCCCGAAGATCAGCACCGCCACGCGCAGGCGGCTCTTTTCGTAATTGACTTCCTCGACCACGCCGTTGAAGTCGTTGAACGGACCATCGGTGACGCGCACCATCTGGCCCGGTTCGAACAGCACCTTGGGCTTGGGCTTCTCCACGCCTTCCTGCACGCGGTCGAGGATGGCGGCTGCCTCCTCATCGCGGATCGGCAGCGGACGGTCTGCGGTACCGCCGATGAAGCCCATCACCTTCGGCGTTTCCTTGACCAGGTGCCAGCTCTCGTTGTCCATGCGCGGGATGCCGGACTCGTCGTGGGTGGCGATCTGCACCAGCACGTAGCCGGGGAAGAACTTGCGCTCGGAACGGCGCTTCTGGCCGGAACGCATCTCCACCACTTCCTCGGTCGGCACCATGACTTCGCCGAAGCGGTCCTGCATGCCGGTGCGCGCGATGCGGTCGCGCAGCGCCTGCGCCACCGACTTCTCGAAACCGGAATAGGCATGCACCACGTACCAGCGCTTGTTGTCCACCGAAGTTTCCACGTCCGTCACCAACTCGCTCCTCAACGTCCCAGCAACAACTTGACCAGCCACTGGATGACCACATCGAACCCCGCGAGGATCAGGCTCACCCCGATCACCACCGCGATCACGATCACGGTCGTGCGCCTCGCATCCGACCACTTCGGCCACACGACCTTGCGCAGCTCGAAGCGCGCCTCGCCCAGGAACTCGCGGACCTCGCGGCCCTTGGCCGTGGCCAGGAACACCAGGCCACCGAACACCAGGCCCGCGGCAACCGCGAGGCCACGCACCGCCACCGCCCACTGGTTCGCGAACCAGTAGAAGGCGAACACGCCCGCGGCCACCAACAGGATCGCCAGCGCGTACTTGGCGATGTCGGCGGCGGAAACCGCGGTCTTGGAATGTGCGACCTTGCTGTTCATCGATTCCTGCTTGTGGGGTGGCACGCCAGGAGGGACTCGAACCCCCAACCTGCGGTTTTGGAGACCGCTGCTCTGCCAATTGAGCTACTGGCGTATGTCGGTTCCGCCGTACCGGATTTCGCGGCTTCCTCTAAACGACGATGGCGAACGGAAGAAATCCGCTCGCCTCGTCCCTGCGCGGCCGGCGAACCGGCCGCCCATGCGGTGGCCTTACTTCAGGATCTTGGCGACGACGCCGGCACCGACGGTGCGGCCACCCTCGCGGATCGCGAAGCGCAGGCCCTCGTCCATCGCGACGGGGTTGATCAGGCTCACCACCATCTTGATGTTGTCGCCCGGCATGACCATCTCCACGCCCTCCGGCAACGTCACCGCACCGGTGATGTCGGTCGTGCGGAAGTAGAACTGCGGACGGTAGCCCTTGAAGAACGGGGTATGGCGGCCGCCTTCGTCCTTGGACAGGACATAGACCTCGGCCTCGAAGTCCGTGTGCGGGGTGATGCTGCCCGGCTTGCACAGCACCTGGCCGCGCTCCACGTCGTCGCGCTTGGTGCCGCGCAGCAGGAGCCCTGCGTTGTCGCCCGCCTGGCCCTGGTCCAGCAGCTTGCGGAACATTTCCACGCCCGTGACCGTGGTCTTCTGGGTCGGGCGGATGCCGACGATTTCGATTTCGTCGCCCACCTTGATGATCCCGCGCTCGATGCGCCCGGTCACCACCGTGCCGCGGCCCGAGATCGAGAACACGTCTTCCACCGGCATCAGGAACGGCTTGTCGATGTCGCGCTCCGGCTCCGGGATCCAGCTGTCGAGCGCATCGACCAGCTTCAGGATCGCCGGCACGCCGATCTCCGACTGGTCGCCTTCCAGCGCCAGGCGCGCCGAACCCGAGATGATCGGGGTGTCGTCGCCCGGGAACTCGTACTTCGACAGCAGCTCACGCACTTCCATCTCGACCAGCTCGAGCAGCTCGGCGTCGTCGACCATGTCGGCCTTGTTCAGGAACACCACGATGTACGGCACGCCCACCTGGCGGCTGAGCAGGATGTGCTCGCGCGTCTGCGGCATCGGGCCGTCGGCCGCCGAGCACACCAGGATCGCGCCGTCCATCTGCGCCGCGCCGGTGATCATGTTCTTCACGTAGTCGGCGTGGCCCGGGCAGTCCACGTGCGCG
This sequence comes from Lysobacter lycopersici, assembly GCF_007556775.1. GTDB lineage: Bacteria > Pseudomonadota > Gammaproteobacteria > Xanthomonadales > Xanthomonadaceae > Pseudoluteimonas > Pseudoluteimonas lycopersici. Next base: position 2,579,023 of record NZ_CP041742.1, on the reverse strand, counting down.
TAGTGGCGCGTCGGGGACTCGTATTCCACGTGCGCGGTCGAGATCGTGATCCCGCGCGCCTTCTCTTCCGGCGCCGCGTCGATCGCGTCGTAGGCCTTGAACTCACCACCGAAACGCTCCGCGCCCACCTTCGTCAGCGCCGCCGTCAGCGTCGTCTTCCCGTGGTCCACGTGACCAATCGTGCCCACGTTCACGTGGGGCTTGGTGCGCTCGAACTTACCCTTTGCCATGGCTGCGTCTCTTGGATGTACGTGAAATTTCGAATGTGGTGCTCACGAATGGAATCGAACCATCGACCTCCTCCTTACCAAGGAGGTGCTCTACCGACTGAGCTACGTGAGCGATGTAAGTGGTGCTGCAGGTGCGGGAAATCAATGGAGCGGGAGACGGGAATCGAACCCGCGCTAGTAGCTTGGAAGGCTACAGTTCTACCATTGAACTACTCCCGCGCCGGTTGAAGCTTCCGGAGTGGTGGAGGGAGGTGGATTCGAACCACCGAAGGCGTAAGCCAGCAGATTTACAGTCTGCCCCCGTTGGCCGCTTGGGTATCCCTCCGGTCGATCGAAGTCCGGTGAAACAGCCCGCAATTTTCATGTGCGGAGCCGTTCATGTCAACGGCATTCGTATGCGACAGAGCAATCCGACGCCGGAGCGTCGGATTCGGGCCGGCAAGCTCAGGGCGCGGGCGTCGCGCCAGGCGGAGTCAGTTGATCGCTTGAATATAGGGCGATGTGCGGCACGCCATCGCTGCCGATCCAGCCGCGGGCCATGCCCTCGGTGTTGAACGGCAGGGCCGCGGTGCCATCGGCGGCAAGGATGATGGCACCGCCGTCCCCGCCTAGGGCGGGGATCTGCTTGATGATCACGGCTTCGCCGGCCTGGGCCGGGGTTTCGTGCAAATAGGCCATCCGGGCACAAATCTCATGGGCGGCTGCGACGCGAATATAGAATTCGCCCCAGCCGGTGTTGGACACCGCGCACTGGCCGTTGGCATAGGTGCCGGCGCCGATGATGGGCGAATCCCCGACCCGGCCGTAGCGCTTGTCGGTCATGCCGCCGGTGGACGTGCCCGCGGCCAAGTGCCCCTGGGCATCCAGGGCAACCGCGCCGACGGTGCCGAAGTGCTTGGTCGCGGCCTCCGGGTCGCGCATCGCCTGCCCGCTGGCGGCGTCTTCCTTCAGCGCCTCCTGCAGCTCCTTCCAGCGCCGGTCGGTGCGGAAGTAGCTGGAATCGACCAAGCCTATCCCCTGCTCCTTGGCAAAAATCTCGGCCCCGTCGCCGACCATCATCACGTGCGGGGAATGCTCCATCACCGCACGCGCCAGCAGGATCGGATTCTTCACGTGGTGGACGTTCGCCACCGCGCCGGCGCGCAGGGTCGCGCCGTCCATGAGCGAGGCATCGAGCTCGTTCTTGCCGTCGTGGGTGAAGACCGCGCCCTTGCCGGCGTTGAAGTGCGGATCGTCCTCGAGCACGGTGATCGCCGCGGTCACCGCATCCATCGCCGGTTTTCCGGCAGCAAGCGCTTCATGCCCCTTCTTCAGCGCCAGCGTGAGTGCGGCGCGGATCGCGGCCTCGTCTTGCGGCGTGACGCTCTTCCGCTCCAGCCCGGCGCCGCCGTGGATGACCAGCACGGGTTCGGCCGCCAGCGCGGCCGGCGCGACGAGCCCGAGGGAAATGGCGATACATAGCGCACGCAAACCGGTCATGGGCTCGTTCCTCGAAAGATGGTGTTCGAAACGGATTCTATCGATCACCGGTTGCCGGTCCGGCATCGCGGACCTGCAGCTTGCCGTCGTGCGCATCGGCGGTGCGCCGGAACGCGGGCGCCGTCACCTGCAGCGTGCGTAGGTCGATGCGGCTGTCGACGCCGACGCCGGTGACATCCACGCCGGAAATTTCCAGTGGCTTGCCGGCTTCCAGCCTTGAGGCCGGTGCGCTCGGCACCACCAGCCAGGCCGCGTCGCCGGGAATCGGCGTGAACAGCCGGCCGATACCATCGCCGTCGACGCACAGCGCCGCGCCTTCGTCGACGCCCAATCCGACGATGTCGTTCACGCCGCGCGCACGCAAATCCGCGACGAAAGCGACCAGTCGCCCCAGCCGCTCGCGCTTGGAGAAATGCGTGTCGGTGATGACGTGTTCGAGGAAGGGCATGTGCAGGAAATCGTCGACCAGGGTCATGCCGGGGTTCAGCGGATCGCGCAGCGCGTCTTCCGACACCATGCTGCCGCCATCCATCGCGCCATATCCCCATGCGCCGAGGATCGCGAGGCCGGCGCTGGTGCCGCCGATCGGCTTGCCCGCGCGCACGTGCGCATCGAGCGCTTCGGCAACCGGCGTGCCTTTCCAGAACCGCACGTAGTTGGCCTGGTCGCCGCCGGCGATGAAGACGCCATCAGCCTTGCGGATCGCATCGAGCACCACCGGATCGCTCGCGGCACTGCGATCGCTGAAGACGAAGGTGCGCGCCGAGGCGATGCCACCGACGTCGCGATACCACTCTTCCTGCGCCTCGACGTCGCCGGACGCGCGCAGGATCACGAGATGGCCATGCCCCATGCGCTCGTTCATCCAGCGCACCGCGTCGTAGGGCCAGTCCCCGCCACCGACCAGCATCAGGCCCGGCTGCACCTGCCCGGGCGTCGGCGCGGATGCGTTGCCGATGTCGTATTCCACGTAGCCATTGCCGGTCGCGGTCGCGCGCGGCGGCGTGGCGGCGCAAGCGACCAGCGCCGTGGCGGACAGCAGCCATGCCGCGAGCGCGCGGACGAAAACGTGGGTTGCCGGCATCTCGGGTTCCTTCGCGTTGTGTTGGCGGTTCGCGCCCGGGATGAATCACGCAGGCACCTGCAACCGGGACGGACGAAACCCCGCCTTCCCCCACGCAGGCCATCGTGGATGGCGTAATGTCCGCGTATGGACGAACACGTCGACGCCTGGTTCGCACGCGAAATCCTCGTTCACGAGGACGCATTGTTGCGCTACCTGCGCCGTTGCTGGGCGCACGCCGACGACATCCACGACCTGCGCCAGGAAGCCTACGTGCGGGTCTACGAGGCCGCGCGCCGCGAACGCCCGCACCAGCCGAAGTCGTTCCTGTTCACGACCGCGCGACACCTGATGGCGGACCGGCTGCGCCGCGGACGCATCGTCTCGATCGAGGCCGTGGGTGATTTCGAATCCCTGAACGTCCCGGTGGACGAAGCGGGCCCTGAGCGGCGGCACGACGCACGGCAATCGCTGCGCCGGCTGGCCGAAGCCTTCGACCGCCTGCCCGACCGCTGCCGCGAAGTGGTGTGGCTGCGCAAGGTGGATGAGCTGCCGCAGAAGGAGGTCGCGCGACGCCTGGGCGTCGCCGAAAAGACGGTGGAGAAGCAGGTTGCGAAGGGCGCAAGGCTGATCGCCGACTACATGTTCGGCGAAGCGGGCGTGCCGCGGGGAAAGCAGCGCGCGCAACGACAGCGCGGACAGGACGATGGACAGGAACATGGATGAGAGCATCCGGATCGAGCGCGAGGCCGCCGGATGGCTGGCACGGCGCGACCGCGCCGACTGGTCCACGCGCGACGAACTGGCGTTCGCCGCCTGGCGCGATGCCGAGACCGCGCATCGCGTCGCCTACCTGCGGCTGGACACCGCCTGGCGCGGCGCCAATCGACTGAAGGCGGTGGGCGCCGGCGTCGTCGCCGGCGACATGCCCGCGCGCGGCGACTGGAACTGGACGCGGCCGATCGCGCACCATGCATCGAGCGCACCTTCCGCGCTCAATCCCGCGGCGCTGGATTTCGCCCGTCGCCCCGCCGCGACGCGCCGTCGCGGCTGGCTGTTCGCGCTCGCGGGATGCGCAATGGCATGCGCCATCGTCGCGTTCGCGTGGAAACAGGGCGGCCATGTCGAACAGCAGACCTACCGCACCGCGCTCGGCACCCTCGAGGAAGTCCCGCTCGCCGACGGATCGCACGCCACGCTAAGCGGCGACAGCGTGGTCAGCGTCGCGCTGTCGCGCCAGGAACGCGATATCGACCTGCAGCACGGCGAGGCGTTCTTCGCCGTGGCCAAGGATGCAAGCCGGCCCTTCGTGGTGCATGTCGATGGCCGCGAAGTGGTCGCCGTCGGCACCCGTTTCGCGGTGCGCCGCGACAGCGACGGCTTGCGCGTGGTCGTGACCGAAGGCCTGGTGCGGCTGGAATCGCCTGACCCGCGTGCACCGGACGGGCAATCCACCACCTTCCTGCCGGCTGGCAGCGTGGCCGAAATCGACGCCGACAGCACTTCGCTGCGCTTCGGCACGCCGGACGAAGCCGAACGCGCCCTGAGCTGGCGCAGCGGCGTCCTCGCCTTCCGCGACACGCCGCTCGCCACCGCCGCGGCCGAGTTCAACCGCTACGGCGCGAAGCGCATCGTGATGGGGGATGCGGATGTCGCGGCGCTGCGCGTGGGCGGCAATTTCAACTGGGCGAACGCGGACGGTTTCGTGCGCCTGCTCGAGGCCGGATTCCCGGTCCGGGCCGAGCGCCAGGGCGACCGCATCGTCCTGCACTACCACGAGTAAGGCGACGGGGCGGGATCGATCCGGCTCGCTCGTCTCGGTTCCATTGAGCGGCGCACCGCGCCGCCAATCCTTGGGAAGGGGGTTCCCTTGAATCGTCCGACACGCACCGCGCTGTTCATCGCACTGGGTTGCATCAGCACGTCCTTCGCCTGGGCACAGGAGGCCGAGGCCGCCCCGCGCCGCATCGACATCCCGGCCGGCGACCTGGTCAGCGGCCTCGACGCGCTCGCCGCGCAATCGGGGACCCAACTCCTGTACCGGGCCGACCAACTCAAGGGCGCGCGCACGCGCGGCGTGCACGGCACCGTGTCGCCGGACGACGCGTTGAAACAATTGCTCTCGGGCAGCGGATACGGCGTCCATCGCGACTCCTCCTCCGGCGCCGTGGTCATCGTCAAGGCCGACCAGCAGGAACCGCCTGCTCCGGCGGCCACCAAACCCGCGGCCGCTCCGGCACCCGCCCCTGCCCAGGCAGAACCGCCCCCGGAACCTGCGAAACTCGAATCGATCGAAGTCACCGGCTCGCGCATTCCGCGCGCCGAGGTCGAGGGACCGGCGCCGGTCACCGTGATCACCGCACAACAGATTTCATCCGCGGGCTTCACCAGCGTCCCCGACGTGCTGCGTTCGCTGACCCAGAACGGCGGCGAAACTCAGAGCCCGCAATCTTCCTTGGGCGCAGCCACGACGCCCGGCGCGCAACAAGTCGATCTGCGCGGTCTGGGCTCCAACAAGACGCTGGTTCTGATCAACGGTCGCCGCATCGCGGATTTCCCCTTGCCGCTGGGCGGCCGCAGCAACTTCACCGACATCGGCAACATCCCGCTGGGGATGGTGGATCGCATCGAAGTACTCACCGGCAGCGCATCGGCGGTCTATGGCTCGGATGCGATGGCCGGCGTGATCAACTTCATCCTGAAGAAGTCGGCCGACGGCACGACACTCGACTATCGCTACGGCGATACCGCGCGCGGCGGCGGCGAATCCAACAAGTTCACCCTCACCACCGGCTTCGAACGCGGCAACTTCAGCGGCATCGTCGGACTCGAATTGCTGGACAAGAAGCCGTTGTGGGCCTACGACCGCAAGATCCAGGACTCTTCGTTCGACAGCCCCGACCCTGACGAGGAAGCCCCCTGGATCTTCCAGCGCTTCGACTGGTTTGGCGGCACCTCGTTCCCCGAAGACGAAGACAAGTGCGACCCCAGCCTCAACGGGGGCTCGACGTTCCCGGAATCCGGCGACTACGGTTTCTATTGCGGCAGCGACAAATCCATCGGTTACGGCACGATCGAAAGCGGCCGCAAGAGCGTCAACGCCTACGGTTCCTTCAATTTCGACATCAACGACAAGCTCTCCTGGTTCGCCGACGTGCAGCTCGGTTATGCCAAGGTGGAACTGATGTATCAACCGCTGACCTGGCAGTACCAGGGCCAGACTGAGGACGGCGACCGCGGCGTCTTCTACAACGCCAACAGCGAGACCTGGGAGTACTGGTACCGGCAGTTCACGCCCGAGGAGTCCGGCGGCTTCCACGACGTGATGACCCACGATACGCAGAAGACCCTCAGCATCGCCACCGGCTTCAAGGGCACCATCGGCGAGGACTGGGACTACGAGGCCCTGTTCAACCATTCGCAGTACCACGCGACCGTGAGCTATCCGCGCATCGTCGCCAGCAAGGCGAACGAGCTGCTGCTCGGGCCGCAGCAAGGCGTGGACGACTATGGTTACGCGATCTTTTCCCCGGATTCCGACCAGTTCTACAAGCCGTTGACGCAAGCCCAGTACGACAGCATCACCGCTGATTCGGTGTTCAAGCCGACCGCACGCAGCGACACGCTTTCCTTCACCATCGACAATACCTCGTTGTTCCATCTTCCGGCCGGCGACGTCGGATTCGCCGGCAATGTCGAATACGGCACCCAAGCCTACGACATCCATCCGGACCCGCTGGCGCTCACCGACTACTACTACGGCGCGCGCTATGGCGACGGCCACGGCGACCGCAGCCATTGGGGCATCGCCAGCGAATTCCGCGTGCCGGTCTTCCAACCGCTGACCCTGAGCATGGCCGGCCGCTACGACCAGTACAGCTATGGCGACAAATCACCGGGCAAGTTCACCTACAGCCTGGGCCTGGAATGGCGACCGATCGATGCCCTCCTGCTCCGTGGATCCTACGGCACGGGCTTCCGCGCCCCGGATCTCCACTATCTGTTTGCGCAAACGGATTATTTCCGTTCACGACAGCGCGATTACTACACTTGCCGCCAAGAGGACGACTACACATCCGATGCCGACTGCAGTCGCAAGCGCGTGCGGAACCAGCGCACGGGCGACCCGAACCTCGACTACGAAACCAGCAAGTCATTCACCGCGGGCTTCGTGTGGTCCCCTCCACTTTCTTCTTCGGCGAATTTCGACCTTTCGGTTGACTATTTCAACATCAAGGTCTCGAACCAAATCGAGGAAATGGATCCCGACAAGATCATGCTTGCCGAAGCAAATTGTCGGGACGGGTTCATCGATCCGAATTCACCGATATGCCTTGATGCGGTGCCGCGCGCGCTTCGCGACGAGAATGGCGATCTCCTCGGCGTGTATTACCAACCCATCAACATCGCGGAACAGCGCGTGGCGGGCTACGATTTGGCCGCGAACTTCCGCTGGGATAGTGCGATCGGCGCCTGGCGTTTCGGCCTCACCCACACGCTCTTCACCCGCCACGACAGCCGCGAGTCCGAAGACGATCCATTGAATGACCATTTCGCGGTCAACAGCGGCTACGACGTCCCCAAGACCAAGACCACCGCATCGATCGGGTGGGAGAGGAATGCATGGTCGGCAACCCTGCATGCCCAGCGCATCGGTCGCCTGCCGTCGTCGGACTCCTACGACCAAGTCTGGGATCCGGACACCTCCGCTGGTGGCGCATGGATCGGCGCGACCATGCTGTACAACGGCTCCCTGCAATACCGGATCAACGATCGCATGCAGCTGTCGCTGGCGGTGGACAACCTGTTCGACAAGATGCCACCGAAGGACAAGACCTATACCTCGTACCCGTACTACGACATTTCGTGGTTCGATTCGGTCGGGCGCAGCTACTTCCTCGAATTCACCTGGAAGCTCGGCGGCAGCCCGCTCTGACCCCCCTTGCCCCATCGTGCCAGCCGAAGACTTCCCCGCATGGGGAAGTTTTCGTTTGCGGCGTTCAAACACCGGTCCGCGATGCTTCGAGTGCTTCGCGCATCGGCTGCAACCGGCGGACGTAGGGCCTCCACGCGCCGCCGCGGTCGCGCAGGATGCCTTCGCGCACGCTGGTCGTGCTCGCGGTGGCGACATCGCCCGAAGCGCGGCCGACATCCAGCGCTTCCGGTGCGAACGGCAGGCCGCAGAAATCGAACACACGCCGCACCGCAGCTTCGGTGCCGCTTACGAGGTCGTCGTACGCGATATCGAGCATGCGTCCAGGCATTGTGCGGTGCAAATGCTGCGCAAGCCATTCGCAGCGAAGGAAATGCGCGGCGAGTTGCGCCTGGTCGTGCGAGTACGTGGCGGCGCCGGTGAAGAAAGTGCGCAGGTTGGAGAAACAGGTGTCCATCGGGTCGCGCACCACTCGGATCAGCTTCGCTTGCGGCAATGCCTTCGCAATGAGCCCGGCGTTGAGCAGGTTCGCCGGCAGTTTTTCGGTGAGGAACGGCCGACCACGCGCGCGCCAGCGCGAAGCGTCGAGGAACCCCGCGCCGATGGCGGTGAAATCCGCGGCGGCGATGCGCTGCAATGTCGTCGCATCGATCGCGCCGGTTGCCTTGTGGTCGGCGGCGAGATCCAGTTGCGCGGTGAAGGCATAGCTTTCGCCACCATCGGCGACCAGCGGGTGGCCGCCAAGGATGCGTTCGAGCAACGTGGTGCCGGAGCGATGCATGCCGACGATGAAGATCGGCGTGTAGTCGCCGACCGGCGCAACGACCGGCTCGAGGAATTCCGGCGTGTACAGCGATTCCAGGCCGGCGAACAGCGCTTCGGCCGCGCGCGGATCGTGCGGCATCTGCGTGCCCCTGAGTTCGCAACCATGCTCCAGCGCATTCCACGCCTCGTCGTAGCGACCGAGCCCATGCAACGCGTTGTGCAGCGCGAATTGCAGGTAAGCCTCGTCCACGCCGCCGGGCTGCGTTCGCGCGAGGCTGGCGCGGATGCGAGCGGGCGCATCGGCATCGCCCGTGCCGTGGTCGTCCGGCAAGGTCGACAACACCCAGTGCGCCTGCGCGAAATCCGGCGCGATGGCGAGGCAGGCCGACAGCGCGAATCGCGCCTGCGCCATGTCGCCGCGGAACATCGCGACCACGCCTCGCAGGTATTGCGCCGGCGCATGCACCGGATTGATGCGAACCGCATGATCGATCCAGGCTTCCGCCAGCGCCTGGTCGCCGCAACGACTGGCCAGCGATGCGAGTTCGGTGCGCTCGGCCGCGGAAGGAAAGCGATCCGGATCGGCCTTCGCGATCAGCGACAGCGCGCGCCCGCATTCATTGAAACGTCGCAGCCGCTGGCACAGCGGGATCAGCAGGGCCGGTTCGCGATCCGCCAGCGCGAAGGCTTGCAGCACGCAACCCAGTGCATCGCGATAACGATCCTGCCGGAGCAGCACATCGCTGGCGCGCAGCAGGTCTGCGGTGGATTGCAAAGACATGGCCTAGTGTCCCATGCGCCATGCATTCATGCGGATCGTCCTATCGCCCAACTCAGCCAGCAATGGCCGAACGTGGTCCCGAATCATCGGCACAGCGGGCGAAGACCAGCCGCGAAGGCGACGGGCCAGCGCGAAGGAGTTGGCTGAAGCCAATAACTGGGCGCGAGGCGGTGCGCCAACACCGCCCGGGCGAGCTGGCGAAGTCGGATACGGGATCGCACCGTCGCGAGCGAAGCCAAGCCGGGATGCGCGCAGGCGCGCAGCGACCGAAGTGGACATGAAGTCCATGAGGGAGCGAGCACCTCGCGCGTGCCCGGATTGGCGAGCGCAGCAGGTGCGATCAGACGTTGAAGCGGAAATGCAGGACATCGCCCTCCTGCACGCGATACTCCTTCCCTTCCAGCCGCAGCCGCCCCGCATCGCGCGCTCCGGCCTCGCCCTTGTACTTGATGAAGTCGTCGTAGCCGATGGTCTCGGCGCGGATGAAGCCCTTCTCGAAATCCGTGTGGATCACGCCCGCGGCCTGCGGCGCGGTGGCGCCGGCCTTGACCGTCCACGCGCGCACTTCCTTCTCGCCGGCGGTGAAGTAGGTCTGCAGCCCGAGCAGTTTGTACGCCGCGCGGATCACCCGGTTCAGGCCAGGCTCGTCGAGGCCGTAGCTGGACAGCATCTCGTTGCGGTCGGCGTCGTCGAGCTGCGAAAGCTCTTCCTCGATCGCCGCCGAGACCGGCACGACTTCGGCACCTTCCTGCTGCGCGCGTGCGCGCACCGCGTCTAGGTGCGGGTTGTTCTCGAAGCCGTCTTCGAGGACGTTCGCGATGTACAGCACAGGTTTCATCGTCAGCAGGAACAGCTCGCGCACCAGCACGCGTTCCTCGTCGGTCAACGACACGGAGCGGGCCGGCTTGCCTTCGTCAAGCGCCGCGCGCAGTTTCTGCAACACGTCGATGCGCGCCTTCGCGTCCTTGTCGCCGCTCTTGGCCACGCGTTCGTAGCGGGAAATCGCCTTGTCCACCGATTCGAGGTCGGCCAGCGCGAGTTCGGTGTCGATGGTCTCGATGTCGGCGATCGGATCGACCTTGTTGTTGACGTGGATCACGTCGTCGTTCTCGAAGCAGCGCACGACGTGCGTGATCGCATCCACTTCGCGGATGTGGGCGAGGAACTTGTTGCCCAGGCCTTCGCCGCTGGCCGCGCCGGCGACGAGGCCGGCGATGTCGACGAACTCGACCGCGGTCGGGATCACCTTCTGCGGCTTGACGATCTCGCTGAGCGCATTGAGGCGCAGGTCCGGCACCGGCACCACGCCGACGTTGGGCTCGATGGTGCAGAACGGGAAATTCGCCGCGGCGATGCCCGCCTTGGTCAGCGCGTTGAACAGGGTCGACTTGCCGACGTTCGGCAGGCCGACGATGCCGCATTGGATGCCCATGATGTTTCCGAAACTAGGATCTGGGGACTGGGGACTGGCTTCACGCGGCCAAACCCCAGTCCCTAGCTCCCAGCCCCTTGCTTCGTATGCAACTTCGTCATCGCATCCATGAAATTTCCCTGCACGGCGAGTGGCAGCGCTGCGAGCGCATCGTCGATGGCGCGACCGATGAGCGCATCGTCCGCGACCGAAGGCCTTCCCAGCACCCACGGCGTGACCCTGTCCTTGTGCCCGGGATGGCCGATGCCGATGCGCAGGCGATGGAACTTGCCGTGCTTGAGCAATTGCATGGTGTCGCGCAAACCGTTCTGGCCGCCGTGGCCGCCGTCGAACTTCAAGCGCGCCACGCCGGGCGGCAGGTCGAGTTCGTCGTGCGCGACCAGCATCTCTTCCGGTTCGATCTTCCAGTAGCGCAGTGCCGCGGCGATCGATTTTCCGGAGAGGTTCATGAACGTCGCAGGCTTCAGCAGCCACAGCGAACGGCCGGCGAATTCGACCTTCGTCGTCTCGCCGAACAGCTTGCTTTCCAGCCCGAAGCGACCGCCCGCGTCGTCCGCGAGCGCGTCGATAAAACGGAACCCGGCGTTGTGCCGGGTCCGGGCGTGTTCGGGCCCGGGGTTGCCGAGCCCGACGATGAGGCGCAGTCCGTCCATCGCGTCGGGACGCAACGCGCCGCCTCACGGCGACGCGCGCGTTGCCGCGGATTACTCCGCGGCGTCCTCGTCCTGCTTGGCGGCAGGCACTTCGGCGCTTTCGGCGGCGGGCGCTTCGCCCTCGGCTTCGGCTTCGGCACGCGCATGGCGGGCCACGGCCACGGCCGGGTTGTGCTCGTCGTCGATCTTGTGCGCGAGTTCGACGCCCTTCGGCAGCTTGACGTCCGACAGGTGCACGGTGTCGCCGAGCTTCATCTCGGCCAGGTCGACTTCGATGAACTCCGGCAGGTCCTTCGGCAGGCAGCTGATTTCCACTTCGTTCAACTCGTGGGTCAACACCACCTCGGCGCTCTTGCCGGCCGGCGACTTGTCCTGGTTGACGAAGTGCAGCGGCACGTTGACGCGGATCGCCGTGTTGGCGCTGACGCGCTGGAAGTCCAGGTGCATGATCTGCTGCTTGAACGGATGGCGCTGCATGTCGCGCAGCAGGACCTGCTGCGGCTTGCCGTCGATGTCGAGGGTGAGGATCGACGCGTAGAACCACTCGTGCTGGCTGGCGACCCAGGTCTTCTCGTGCTCGAGCTGGATGTTCTGCGGCTTGTCTTCGCCGCCGTAGACGATGGCCGGGATCATGCCCGCATGGCGAAGGCGGCGGCTCGCACCCTTCCCTTCGTCCTTGCGGCCATTGGCCGAGAGCTTGTGTTCGGTTGCCATTTTCGGTTTCTCACTTCATTGCGATGGAGCCGCATCGCTGCGGCGTTGGCGACTCTTCCGCGACCAGAAGAGCCGTTCGGGCCGAAGCCCTGTTCCGTCAGTCCACGTACAGCGAACTGACCGATTCCCCGAAGGCGATGCGGCGCACCGTTTCCGCGAGCAGCTCGGCGACGCTGAGCTGGCGGATGCGGCCGCAGGCCTTCGCCGCGTCGGTGAGCGGGATGGTGTCGGTCACCACCAGCTCGTCCAGCTGCGACTTCGAAATGTTGTCGATCGCGGCGCCCGAGAGCACCGGATGCGTGCAGTATGCGACCACCTTGGTCGCGCCCTGCGCCTTGAGCGCCGCCGCCGCCGCGCACAGGGTGCCGGCGGTGTCGACGATGTCGTCCACCAGCACGCAGGTCTTGCCCGCGACGTCGCCGATGATGTTCATCACCGTCGCGACGTTGGCCTTCGGCCGGCGCTTGTCGATGATGGCCAGCTCGGCGTCGTCGAGGCGCTTGGCGATGGCCCGCGCGCGGACCACGCCGCCCACGTCCGGGGACACCACGATCAGGTTGTCGGTGCCGTGCGCGCGCCAGATGTCGGCGAGCAGCAGCGGGGAGGCGTACACGTTGTCGACCGGGATGTCGAAGAAGCCCTGGATCTGGTCCGCGTGCAGGTCCACGGTCAGCACACGGTCGGCGTGCACGGTGGAGAACATCTGCGCCGCGACCTTGGCCGTGATCGGCACCCGCGCCGAGCGCGGGCGACGATCCTGGCGCGCGTAGCCGAAGTACGGCACCACCGCGGTCACGCTGTTGGCGGATGCGCGCTTGAGCGCGTCGATCAGCACCAGCAGCTCGACCAGGTTCTCCGCGCTGGGCGCGCAGGTCGGCTGGATCACGAACACGTCCTGGCCACGGACGTTTTCCTCGATCTCGACCTGCACCTCGCCGTCGGAGAACTTGCCGACCAGCGCCTTGCCCGGGCGCACGCCGAGTTCGCGGCAAACCGCCTTCGCCAACGCCGGGTTGGCGTTGCCGGCGAAGACCAGCAGGTTGCGTTCGTCCTTCACTGCCATGGTCGCGCGCCCGGCGGGGTGGAAGTTGGCAGGGGCGGCAGGATTCGAACCTGCGAAATGCCGGGATCAAAACCCGGTGCCTTAGGCCTCTTGGCGACGCCCCTGCAGTGGCTTCGCCTCGAGTGCGTCGAGCATCGGCGAACGCGCCGCACCCGCCGCGATCCAGGCCTTCGAGCCCGGTGGCAGGTTCGCGAGCGCGTCTTCGGCAAGTGCGCGCGTGGCGAACTCGACGAAGCAGCCGCTGCCCGTGCCCGTCAATCGCGGCCGACCGATCCGCGCCAGCATCGCGAACGCCGCCTCGACGGCGGGCTCGCGGCGGCGCAGCACCGGCTCGAACGCATTGTCGAGCACTGCTCCCGAAACGAAGTCGGATATTGTCGCGGGCGCGGAATCGCGCGTCAATTCAGGCGCTTGGAACAATTCCCCGGTGCGGACGTGGATCCCCGGGGCGAGGAGCAGGTACCAGGCCGGCGGCAGGTCCAGCGGGAGCAGGTGTTCGCCAACCCCCTCGGCCCAGGCGTTGTGCCCGCGTACGAACACCGGGACGTCCGCCCCCAAGGCCAGGCCCAGCGCGGCAAGCCGGTCGGAATCCCAGTCCAGACCCCAGAGCCGGTTCAGGGCCAGCAGCACGGTCGCGGCATCGGAGGAACCGCCACCGAAGCCAGCACCTGCCGGAATCGACTTTTCGACGATGATGTCAGCACCTTTGCCGATATTTGTATCCTGCTGCAGGGCTTTCGCCGCACGAACGGCGAGATCGTCGGCTTCGGCGACACCTTCGACCGAAGCCCCGTGTCGGCGGATTTCGCCATCGTCGCGAACCCGCAAGCGGAGACGGTCGCCCCAGTCCAGCAGCCGGAACACCGATTGCAGATCGTGGTAACCGTCGGCCCGGCGGCCGGTGATGCGGAGGAACAGGTTGAGCTTGGCCGGCGCCGGCCAGGCCGACCAGCCAGCCTCGCCGTTCATGGCGCGCCGGCGCCGAGGGTCCAGGCGTCGACCACCAGCCGAACCTTGGCCGTGCCCCGGACAGCCTCGATGCGCGAAGGCATCACAGGATTTGTTGTCGGCGCGTCCGGCCAACCGTAATCGATGACCCAGCCATCCTCCTCAAGATGGCTGAGGCGACCGAGGGCGTCGTATTGCGTGGCCGCAGGCGTCGCTTCCGATGCAGGCACGCCACGCACCCAAGCCGTCATGGCGTCGATCGGAATCTCCCAGCCGGTCGCCTCGCGCACCAGGGCAGTCGGATCGTTGCCGGTGCGCGGACCACCTTTCAGGCCCGTAAGAGTCGCGCCTGTCTCGTCCATGGAGAGCCGCCAACTCTGCCTGGTGATTGGCGCACTGAACACGACGCTGAAAAATTCGTCGTCCTCCGACCACTCGATGCGCCCGCTGCCGCCGTCGCGACCATTGCTCACCGCAATGCGCCCCGCCAACGACCACACATTCGCATTCCAGACCGCAGCTTCGCGTGCTTCGGCGCACTCGTTCGACGATGCACAGGTGGGCGATCCGACCGACACGGATTGCTTGACCGGATGCATCGCGCAGGCCGACGCCAGCGATGCGGCCACGACGATGGCGAACAGGCGAAACAGCTTCATGCGCCGGTCTTTTCCAGCGCGCGTTGCAGGGCGCGGTTGTCGTCGGGCTGCAGGCGCTTCGATTCGTCGAAGAAGCGGCGCGCCTCGTCCTTCTCGCCCTGCACCCACAACACCTCGCCGAGGTGCGCGGCGATTTCCGGATCCTTCTGCAAGCCGAACGCACGACGCAATTCGGTCAGCGCCTCGCCGTTGCGGCCGAGGCGATACAACACCCAGCCATAGCTGTCGATGATCGCGGCATTGTCCGGGTCCGCGGCGCGCGCGCGGTCGATCAGCGCCAGCGCCTCGCGGTAGCGCGTGGTGCGGTCCGCGAGCGTGTAGCCGAGCGCGTTGAGCGCGGCGACGTTGTCGGGTTCGGCGACGAGGATGCGGCGCAAGTCGGCCTCGGCCTTGGCGATGTCGTCGCGGCGCTCCCAGCTCAGCGAACGCGCGTACAGCAACGCGGGATCGTCGGGGAACGCGCCGAGCCCGCGCGCATACGCGTCCTGCTCGGCCGCATCGTCGTGATCCTTCGCCTTCAGTTCCGCTTCGGCGAGGTAGGCGCCGCGGCGGGCATCGTCGTCGGCCGAGGCATCGGCCTGGATCGCGCGCAGGTCGGAGTAGGCTTCGGTGCCGCGCTTGAGTTCGTGCAGTACGTAATCCGAACGGATCCGTGCCGGCCAGCGTTGTTCGCCACCGGGCACGCTGCGGTACCAGGTCAGCGCTTCCTCGTTGCGTTCCAGCGATTCGGCGATCTGCCCGAGCAGCATGAAACGCGCGGGATCGGGCCGGGTCGCATCGCGTTTCAGCTCGTCGTACAGCGCGCCGAGCGCGGCCTTGTCGCCGGCCTTGTCGAGCAGCGCGGCGCGCACCGCGTAGCTGTCCTCGTCCTGCGGACCCTTCGCCATCACGCCCGCTGCGGCGACCGGATCGCCCAGCGCATCGTATTCGGCGGCGAGGCCAAGGCGCAGGTCGGGCAACAGCAGGGCCGCATCGGAGGCCTCGGCCAGCACCTTGCGTGCGTCGTCGGGCTTGCCCGCCTCGCGCAATTGCGCCGCGCGCAGCAGGGCCACGCGCGGTTCGCCGGGGAACCGGCGAACGACTTCGCCGACGATGCGCTCGGCCAGCGCCGGCGAGCCGATGCGCTGGGCGAAACCGCCGAACGCCAGCCATGCCTGCAGGTTCTGCGGAATCGCGCCGTCGTCGATGATCGATCCGAGCACCTTCGCTGCGCGCTTGTCGTCCTTGCCGCCGTCGAGCGCGCCCAAGGCGTAACGCCAGCCATCCTTGCCGGGATCGCGCAGCAGCGATTCGATCCCGCGCAGTGCATCGCCGGTCTTGCCCTGGCGCATGGCCAGCGTGGCTTCGGCCCCGCGCATGCCCAGCGTCCGCGGCGCGCGCTTGCGCCAGAGGTCGAGCGCATCGGCGGCGATGCGGCTGTCGTTCGCCAACAGCGCGATGCGGGTCGCGCGTTCGGCGAGGCCGGCGTCGCCGCTGGCGCTGCGCGCGGCCTGCAGGTACCAGCGGGCGGCCGAATCGATGTCGCCAGCCTGCAGCGCGAACTCGCCGGCCAGGGTCTGGGTCATCGCATCGTCCGGCTTGGCCGGGGCCGCGGCAACCGCCCAGGACAACAGGGCGGCGCAGGCGGCGATCGATGCGGAAAGGCGGAGGGAACGCCGGGTTGCGGGCATCGGTGCGGGCTGGGCCGTAAAATGACGGCCTTCTCGCGCAAGAGCTTAGCGCAAGCACCTGAACGGATGAGACTGTTCGCACTCGGCATCAACCACCAGACCGCGCCGGTCGACCTGCGCGAACGGGTGGCGTTCGATCCCGACATGCTCGCCCCGGCCCTGTCCGCGCTGCAGGCGCTACCGCAGGTGCGGGAAGTGGCCCTGCTCTCCACCTGCAACCGCACCGAGCTCTACGCCTACGCCGACGATGACGGCAGCGCGCTGTCCGATTGGCTGGCAACGCATCCCGACAGCAGCGGCGATCTCCACGCCTACCTCTATCGGCACAGCGACGGCGAAGCGGCGCGCCACCTGTTCCGGGTTTCGGCCGGGCTGGATTCGCTGGTGCTGGGCGAACCGCAGATCCTCGGCCAGGTGAAGCAGGCCTGGAGCGCGGCGCGCGGCGCCGGCACGCTCGGCAACCGCCTCGACCGCTTGTTCCAGCAGGCCTTCGCCACCGCCAAGCGCGCGCGCAGCGAAACCCGCATCGGCGCGAACCCGGTCTCGGTCGCTTCGGCCGCGGTGCGGCTGGCGCAGGAATCCTTCGCCCGTCCCGCCGATGCCAGCATTCTGCTGATCGGCGCCGGCGAAACCATCGAACTGGTCGCGCGCCACCTGGTGCAGGCCGGTGCGAAACGCCTGTTGGTCGCGAACCGCACGCTCGCGCACGCACAGCAACTCGCCAGCCGCCACGGCGGCATCGCGTTGCCGCTGGACGAACTCGAGCGCCACCTCGCCGAAGCCGACATCGTGTTCTCGGCGACCGCCAGCCGTGAGCCTGTGCTGCATCGCGCACAGGTCGAAGCCGCCCTCGCCCGCCGCCGGCACCGGCCGATGCTGCTGCTCGACCTCGCGGTGCCGCGCGACATCGCCGCCGACGTCGCCGGCCTGCGCGACGTCTTCGTCTACACCGTCGACGATCTGCAGCGCGTGGTCGAGGACAACCGCCGCAGCCGGCGCGAAGCCGCGGACGCGGCCGAAGCCATCATCGAACTGCAGGTCGCGCGCTTCCTCGAAACCAGTGGCGCCGAGGCCGGCCTCGCGCCGCTCAAACGCCTGCGCGCGCACGGGGAACGCAACAGCGCCGACGTGCTGGCGAAGGCGAAGCAGCAACTCGCCGCCGGCGGCGATCCGCACGCGGTGCTCGATTACTTGGCTCACACGCTGACCAATCGCCTGCTGCACGCGCCAACCGCGGCCCTGCGCAACGCCGCCCTGTCCGGCGATTCGGAACTCGCGCGCGCGGCCGAGAAATTGTTCCCGGAAGAGCCGGGATTCGGGACTGGGGACTCGGGATTGGATGAAGCCGAACGTTAGCGACGATCTTTCGCGGGATTTCGCTGTTACGTCTTTCGTCTCACGTCTCACTTCTCCTCCCATGCAACCAACCCTGCGCCGCAAACTCGAAGCCCTGGCCGAACGGCGCGACGAACTCGAACGCCTGCTCGCAGACCCCGAAACGATCGCGGACAACGATCGCTTCCGCGCGTTCTCTCGCGAATTCGCCCAGCTCGAGCCGGTCGCGACCGCGCTCGCCGCCGAAGCGCGCGCCCGCGCCGACCTCGCCGCGGCCGAGGCGATGCGCGGCGATCCGGAACTGCGCGAGCTGGCCGATGACGAGATCGGCGCCGCGACGTTGCGCCTGCAGGAACTGGAAGCCGAACTGCTCGCGCAACTGGTGCCGAAGGATGTTCGCGACGAAGGCGGCCTGTACCTGGAAGTACGCGCCGGCGCCGGCGGCGACGAAGCCGCGATCTTCGCCGGCGACCTGCTGCGCATGTACACGCGCTACGCCGAGCGCCAGGGCTGGAAGGTCGAACTCGAATCGGCGAATCCCGGCGAACACGGCGGCTACAAGGAAGCGGTCGTGCGGATCGAGGGCCGCGGCGCGTATTCGAAACTCAAGTTCGAATCCGGCACGCATTGCGTGAAGCGCGTCCCGGTCACCGAAGCCCAGGGCCGCATCCACACATCGACCGCGACCGTGGCCATCATTCCAGAAGCCGAGGAAGTCGATGACATCGCCGTCAATCCGGCGGATCTGAAGATCGATACGTTTCGTTCTTCCGGCGCCGGTGGCCAGCACGTCAACAAGACCGAATCGGCGATCCGCATCACCCATGTGCCAAGCGGCATCGTGGTCGAGAACCAGACCGAGCGTTCGCAACACGCGAATCGCGACAAGGCGATGAATCGCCTGAAGGCCATGCTACTCGATGCGGAAATCGGCAAGCAGCAAGCGGCGGAAGCGCAAACCCGAAAACTGCAAGTCGGCAGCGGCGACCGCAGCCAGCGCATCCGCACCTATCGCTACAAGGACAACCAGGTCACCGACCACCGCGTCGAGGGCCTGACCCTGTACGACCTGACCAACATCATCGACGGCAGCCTGGACGAACTGATCGATCGCCTGACCCGCGAACACCAGGCCGACGAGCTGGCGCGGCTGACGGGAGATTCCGCATGAACGATTTCACGACCCGCCGCGCTGGCGACGACGACATCGCCCGCGTCGCGCCGCTGTTCGACGCCTATCGTTCGTTCTACGGCCAACCATCGGATGTCGCGCGCGCCGATGCCTTCCTGCGCGAACGCCACACCCGCGGCGAATCGGCGCTGCTGCTGGCCGAACGCGACGGCGACGTGCTGGGATTCGCCCATCTCTACCCGCTGTTTTCCTCGGTACGCACCGCGCGGCTCTGGCTGCTCAACGACCTGTTCGTCGCGGATTCCGCGCGCCGGCAGGGCGTGGCCCGCGCCTTGCTCGATGCCGCGGCCGCGTTCGCGCACGAGCAGGGCGCCGCCGGGCTGATGCTGGAAACGACCCGCGACAACGGTCCGGCGCGCGCGTTGTACCGCGCCGCCGGCTGGAACGAGGACGCGAGCCAGTGGTATTCGCTCCCGCTGGAGTAGGCTAGGCCGCATGACCGCTGCCTCCGAATTCAAACCCTTGTCCCTGTGCGTGCTCACCGTGTCCGACACGCGTACGGCCGAGAACGACACCTCCGGCGATTACCTCTGCGATGCCTTGCGCGAGGCCGGCCATCGCCTGCACGAACGCGCGATCAGCCGCGACGATCGCTATGCCTTACGCGCGATCGTCTCGCGCTGGATCGCGGACGCCGCGGTCGATGGCGTGATCGTCACCGGTGGCACCGGCTTCACTGGCCGCGATTCCACGCCCGAGGCGCTGCTTCCGCTGCTGGACAAGGAAATGCCCGGCTTCGGCGAGCTGTTCCGCGCACTCAGCTTCGAGGAGATCGGCACCAGCACCTTGCAGTCGCGCGCGTTCGCAGGGCTCGCCAACGCCACCTTCGTGTTCGCCCTGCCCGGTTCGACCTCGGCCTGCCGCACCGCGTGGGAAAAGATCATCAGCGCGCAACTCGACGCGCGCACCAAGCCCTGCAACCTCGCCAACCTTCGCCCTCGCCTGAAGGAGTGACGCATGTCGCTCGACACCACATTGCGCTTGCTGACGAAAGCCACCGGCCTCACCGCCACCGACCTCGCCACCGCGATTCCCAAGGCCGGCGTCAACACCGTCAGCGCCTGGCTGAAGGGTGACAAGATCCCGGGCAAGGAGCAGATCGATGCGCTCGCCCGCACTTTCGGCGTGCCGGCCGGCGCGCTGCTCGGCGAACTGGCGAGCACGCTCGATCCCGCGCGCACCAAGGGCGAACACGAATTGCTCGCCGCCTATCGCCGGCTCAACACGAAGCAACAGGGCGCTTTGCTCGAAGTCGCGCGCAGCATGCAGCCGAAGGCTTCGCGCAAGTGAGCAAGCTCAAGCGCAAGGAATACGAAAAGCTGCTGGAACCGATGCAGGTCGAACTTGCCGGCATGGCGCGGTGGGTGCAGCACGAAGGCAAGCGCCTGGTCGTGGTATTCGAAGGCCGCGATACCGCCGGCAAGGGCGGCGCGATCGATGCGATCCGCGAACACCTCAACCCGCGCCAGTGCCGGGTCGCCGCGCTGCCCAAGCCGGACGAACGCGAGAAGACCGAGTGGTACTTCCAGCGCTACGCGGCGCAACTGCCCGCGGCCGGCGAAATCCTGCTGTTCGACCGCAGTTGGTACAACCGCGCGGGCGTCGAGAAGGTGATGGGTTTCGCCAGCGACGCGCAGGTGAAGGCGTTCCTGCAGCAGGCGCCGCAGTTCGAGAAGCAACTGGTCGACGACGGCATCCTGCTATTCAAGTACTGGCTGTGCTGCGACCAGGCGCAGCAGGAAAAGCGTTTCGCCGAACGCCTCGACGATCCGCTCAAGGGCTGGAAGCTCTCGCCCATCGACCTCGAGGCGCGCAAGCAGTACGCGGCCTATACCCGTGCGCGCGAGACGATGCTGAAGGCCACGCACACGAAGTTCGCGCCGTGGACATTGGTCGATTTCAACGACCAGAAACGCGGCCGACTCACCTTGATCCGCAACCTGCTGGATCGCTTGCCGGACACGTCCGTGCCCGAAACGGGGATCGTGCTGCCACCACTGGTCGGCAAGCCGCAGAAGGAACGCTACGGCGTGTTGAAGCCGATTGCCTCGTTCGGCGAAAACTGAAACGCCCGGCAAGTGCCGGGCGCCGTGCAAGTCATTTTCGAAGATGGCTCAGGCGCCGACGTCTTCGTTGTAGTCTGCGTATCCGCTGGGAATTGTGGCTTGGCCGGGCAAGACGCATGTCACGGAAAAGTACCCGCTTCCCGGCAGGTTGCTGCCGGCCGTCCCACCGAAATCCGACGCATCCCAGGTCAGGCTGCTGCCGCCGCTCGGGTTCGCTCCGGTGGACGCGTTCTTCGTGACATAGACAGGGTTGCTGAAAGCACTGCCGTTCACGCCCGTGCAACTTATCGGGTGATCGACAGTATCCAGGGGCTGGAAATTCAAGACGAATGCAGTGAGATCGCCGTCAGGAGTCGGGAAACCGCAGATCACGAAGGCGTTCGTGGTCCCCTCGTTGCGGAACCCGGTGGCTTTCGGTCGTACCTTGGTATCCGTGGTCGGAATGCTGAGCTGGCACGCCTGCCCGGCTTGGGCTCGAATCCTGCGTGCCTGTGTCACGGCATCGGCCGGCAGGCTAAGGGTTATGCCAAGCGCCAAAATCGAGATTCCGGACAGAAGAGTTGTACAACGCATGGGACGGTTCCTCGGTCAGGCAACAGTGCCTGCCTCGGAAAACGCAGTTAACGGATGGCGCCGGCCAAAAACCGCATGGCGAGTTCATGCTTGCCTGAGCGTGCGACCCTATCGGATCCCGAACGCTTGCTCCGACCCGCGTTCCACGGCATCTGTGCGCTCGACCGCACCCACCCTCGCCATCGGCGGACCGACGTGCAGCCAGCGTTCCAGCGCATCGAGCGCGGCGGCGTCGCCTTCCGCCAGCACTTCGACCCGGCCATCCGGCAAATTCTTCGCGTAACCGGATAGACCGAGCTTCAACGCCTGCTCGCGGGTCGAGGCACGGAAGAACACGCCCTGCACCTTGCCGCCGACGAGGAAACGCGCGGCGGGCATCGCATCAACCGGCTTTCGGCAAGGGCGGACCACCGGCCTTGGCGATGGCATCGTCGATGTCCTTCGCCGTGATCGGGCCCAGGAAACGCCTGGCGACCTTGCCGTCCGGCGCGATGAGGTACGTGTTGGGAAGTCCGCGCGGCGCTTCGAAATCCTTGGGCGGGTCGTACACGTCCACGATCGCGATCGGATACACCACTGGATGCTGCTTGAGGAACGCCTTCAACGCATCCGGCTCGATGTCCTCGTAGTCGAGGCCGATCACCTCGACGTGTTCGCGCATCGCATCGAGCGCGGACAGCTCCGGCATTTCCTTCAGGCACGGCCCGCACCAGGTCGCCCAGAAGTTCACCACCACCCACTGCCCGCGTTGCGCGGCGAGGTCCCAGGCCTTGCCGTCGACGGTCGTGAGCTTGAGCGTGGGGAAATCCACGTTCGCGGGTGCCGCCGGTTTCGGCGTGCTCGCGACGGGTGCCGTTGGCTTCGGTGCCGGCTGCGGTTGTTCGCGCTTGCAACCGGGGAGGACGATCACGGCGAACAGCAATGGCAAGCACAGGCGCAACGCGGTGGAACGGATCATGGGGAGGCCTTCTCTTCGTAAAGCGTGGACACCTTGCGCTTCAACAATTCGCGCAAGGGCATGCGCAACCGGTCCAGTGCTTCGCTCGCGGCGACGCCGAGCTCGTCGTCGCGGCATGGCAGGTGCGCCTCGGCCACCGGCACGCGCAAGCCGCAGGCTTCGTAGAGTTCGCCGAGGGAAACGTCGTCGAGATCGCGCGACAGCAGCCATTCGCCGGATTCGGCGCGACTCAGCAAGCCGATTTCGCACAGTTCGCCGAGGAATTCCTGCACCAGCGCGTCGGTAAGCATCGGTTCCAGCTGCTGCAGTTCGTCGCTATGCAGGCCACGCCCGCGTTGGCGGAACTCGGCGAAGCGCCCGAGCATGCGCAGCAGGCCGTACAACTCGTAGCCGACCGGCAAGCGCATCGCCACAGGCTGGTAGCGGAACGCCGACATCGAGGACGCGAACGAAGCGCCGAACAAAATCGTGCTCCAGCCGAGGTAGATCCACAGCAGCAGGACCGGCGCCGCGGCGAATGCGCCGTAGATCTTCTGGTAGGAGTTGAAGCTGCCCAGGTACAGGCCGATGCCCCATTTCATGAGTTCGAACAGCACCACCGACAGCGCCGCGCCGGCGAATGCATGCCGCCATTTCACGGTGCGGTGCGGCACGACCTTGAAGATGGCGGCGAAGGCGAACAGTTCGATCGCCATCGGCGCGAGCCGCAGCATCAGGGCTTCCAGCCAGCGGCCCGGCGCGGTCTCGAAAATCGCCAGCGCGAAGAAGCGCGTGGACAAGGCAAGGCTGGCGGTCGCGACCAACCCGCCAAGCGTGAGTACCGTCCAGTACACGAGGAAGCGCCCGACCTTGGGCCGCGCGGTCTTCACCCGCCAGATGCGGTTGAAGGTGGCCTCGACGCTGTGCAGGGTGATCAGCAGCGACACGATCAGGGCGATCACGCCGGCGGTCGTGAGCGTCTTGGTCCTGTCGGTGATGCTCGCGAGGTTGCCCTTGAGGCTCTCCGCGGCGCTCGGCACGAAGTTGGCGAAGATGTAATCGGTGAGCGCGCCGGTCCATTCCTTGAACGCCGGGAACGCCGAGAGAACGCCGAACACCACCAGCGACAGCGGCACCAGCGCAAATACCGTGGTGTACGAAAGCGCACCCGCGGCCTCGAACAGACGGTCGTCGAGGAAACGCCGTCCGAGGAAACGGAAGAAGGCCTTCGCCCGCGCCGGATCGCGCAGCCGGTCGCCCCAGCGGTAGAGGGAATCCAGTGGCTCCATCGGCCGAAGGGTACCGCATGGCCCGCAATGGCGGCGCGGCATCGCCTATGCTTGCGCGACGGAGGACGCGATGCCCGAAATCCTGGTGCTCTACTACAGCCGCGGCGGTTCGGTGGCGAAACTGGCCCGGCAGATCGCGCGCGGCATCGGCGAGGTGGAGGGCATGGCCGCGCGCCTGCGCACGGTGCCGCCGGTGGCGCCCGTCACCGAGGTCGCCGCGCCGCCCGAGCCCGAGGATGGTGCGCCGTATGTCGAAAAACGCGACCTCGCCGAATGCGCGGGCCTGCTGCTCGGCAGCCCCACCCGCTTCGGCAACATGGCCGCGCCGATGAAGCACTTCATCGATTCGCTCGGCGCCGAATGGGCAAGCGGCACCCTGGTCGGCAAGCCCGCCGGCGTGTTCACTTCCACCGCGACCATGCACGGCGGGCAGGAATCGACCCTGCTCACCATGCTCGTGCCATTGCTGCACCACGGTTGCGTGGTCGCGGGAATCCCGTTCACCGAAGCCGCGCTCAACACCACCCGCAGCGGCGGCACGCCCTATGGCGCCAGCCATGTCGCCGGCGTGCACGACGAACCGCAACCCACGGACGAGGAAGCGCAACTCGCGCGTTCGCTCGGCCGGCGCGTGGCGACGCTCGCGGCGAAGCTTTCGGCATGAACGCGCGCAACATCCTGATCGTGGCACTGTTGCTGCTGGCCACGCTGTATGCATTCTGGTTCGCGCGCGATGCGCATCCAGTCGCAGCGATGCTGGTGTTCGCATTGCCGCCGACGCTGTGCGCGGTCGCGGTCGCGACCAGCCGGCGCACCGCGGGCTTCTGGTCCGGCGTGCTCGCCCTCGCCTGGTTCTCGCATGCGGTGATGGTCGCGTGGACGCGGCCGCCGGAACGCATGTTCGCGTGGTGGGCGCTCGCGCTCTCCCTCGCCGTCGTGTTCGCGGCCAGCCTGCCCGGCTTGCGTGCACGCTTCGCGAAGAAGCGCTGAATGTCCGCGAACGACCTGCGCATGGCCGGCCTTGCGCCGGACGCCGTGGCCGCGTTGCAGGCCACGGCGCGCGCAATCCGCGACGGTCGCCTCGACGAAGCCGAACGCCTGCTCGCCGGATTGCGAACGCGTTTCCCGCGCCACGCGGAAGTCTTGCGCGTCGGCGCGATCCTGCGCCTGCGCCAACAGCGCGCGGGCGAAGCGACGGCGATGCTGCGGGGTGCGATTTCCGCGCATCCGGATGACGCTCTGCTGCACTCCGACCTCGGCAATGCGTCGATCGCGAACGGCGATCGCGATGGCGCCTTCGCCAGCTGGCGCCGCGCCTGCACGCTCGCGCCGGACCAGCCGATGCCGTGGTTCAACCTCGGCCGCAACCTGCAACTCGCCGGCGACAGCGAGGCCGCGCTCGATGCGCTGCAACACTGCCGCGCGCTGGCGCCGGAATTCCTGCCCGCGCACATCCTCGCCGGCGACGCGCTGCTGCACCTCGGTCGCTTCGACGAAGCCGCGGCGTCGTATCGCTCCGCGCTGCGCTTCCACCCCGCTTGCGGCGATGCCTGGCGCGGGCTGGCGAACATCAAGAGCCAGCCGCTTTCAGCCGGGGATTGCGCGGCGTTGCGCACGCACCTCGCGCGCGGCGACATCGGCGAGGAAGACCGCATCGCCATGGCCTATGCACTCGGGGCGGGCGAGGAAGCGCTGGGCCATTACGGCGAGGCGTTTTCCGCGCTGGGCGATGCGAACGCGCGACTTCGCAAACGCGCACCGTGGAGCCGCGCCGCGTTCGAAGGCTTCGTCGATGCCATGCTGGCCGCGACGGCGTCGCTGCCCGCTGCGCGCGATCCCGACCTCGGGCGCGAAGCCATCTTCATCGTCGGCCTACCGCGCTCAGGTTCGACCCTGTTCGAACAGATCCTCGCCGCGCATCCGGAAGTGGAAGGCGCGAGCGAACTGCCCGACCTCGGTGACGTCGTCCAGGCCGAATCGAAGCGGCGCGGAAAACCGTTCCCGCAATGGGTCGCGGATGCGAACGCCGACGACTGGGAACGCATGGGCCGCGACTACCTGCAGCGCACCGCGCGCTGGCGTTCGAGCAAGCCGCGCTTCACCGACAAGATGCCGGAGAACTGGAAGCTCGCCGGCGTGCTGCGCGCGATGCTGCCCGGCGCAACCGTGCTCGAAACCCGGCGCGATCCGCTGGAAACCGCGTGGTCGTGCTACCGCCAGCCGTTCTACCAGCTGCCGCACTTTTCCTGCGACTTCGACGACATCGCCGCCTGCCTGCGCGGCAGCGAACGGGCGATGGACGCGATCCGTGCCCGCGATCCGGCGCGCGTGCGCCTGCTCAGCTACGAGGACCTGATCGCCGATCCGGAGACCCGCGTGCGCGAACTGCTTTCGGCCTGCGGCCTCGCCTTCGACCCGGCCTGCCTCGATTTCCACCGCGCCGGGCGTAGCGTGCGCACCGCCAGCGCGGCGCAGGTGCGGCAACCGCTGCGTGGCGACACAGCCCGCGCCGCCCGTTACGGCACGCGGCTCGACCCGTTGCGGGTGGCATTGGGGCTGCCGCCGACTTGAATTCGCGCGACAATGCGGGAATGGACAACCTGCTCATCGTCACCACCGGCGGCACCATCGACAAGGTGTACTTCGACGACAAGTCGGACTACCAGGTCGGCGAGCCGCAGATCGGCCGCATTCTCGAGGAACTCGGCGTCGCGTTCCGCTTCCGGGTGATCCCGCTGATCCGCAAGGATTCGCTGCACATCGGCGCCGCCGACCGCGAACTGCTGCGCGCGACCATCGCCGCGCAGGACGAAAGCCACGTGCTGATCACCCACGGCACCGACACCATGGTCGAGACCGCGAAGGTGCTCGCGACCATTCCCGGCAAGACCATCGTGCTCACCGGCGCGCTGAATCCCGCGCGCTTCCGCGGCTCCGATGCCGAGTTCAACATCGGCACCGCGGTCGGCGCGGTGCAGTCACTGCCGCCCGGCGTCTACATCGCCATGAACGGCCGCATCTGGGATCCGCTCAAGGTAAGGAAGAACGTGGATGCGAACCGGTTCGAGGCAACGGACTGATCAGGCCCGGCGACGCCTGCAGGTTGGCCGAAGCGGCCAGTGAAGCCCTTGGCGGCAATCTGCAGTCGGCGGTCGCCCACAATGAAGTCTTCGCCGTCTCGCCCAGGAACGCCAGGCCGAACTGCGCGAACTTGACGCTGTTCCGGGCCGACTCGCCCATCGTCGACAACGTGTCCAGGGTCGTGTGGATGTAGGGGAAATCGCCGTTCGGATCCCCGGCTTCGAACATCATCGCCGCCGGATATCCCGCCGCAGTCCATGATGCATGGTCGGAGCAGGCGTATCCGCAGGCCACCGCGCTGCGGGTGAATCCCCTGGGCGCGAGATAACCATCGAACAACTGCACGAAGAATGCCTTCAGATCGGTGTTGGAGTAGTCGCTGATCAGCTTCATGTCCGTGACCGCACCCGACTTGTAATTGGTCATGTCCAATTGCAGAACGCCGACCACGTTGGTCCCGGCGTTGCGGAAGGATTGCGCGATCGCCGCGGAGCCACGCAGACCGACTTCCTCCGCTGCATAGCCCATGAACTTCACCGTGCGCTTCGGGTGCCAGCCGCTTGCCATGGCCACGCGCAGCACCTCGGTCAGGGTGGCGATGCCCGAAGCATCGTCGTCCGCCCCGGGCGCGCGCTGCGCGAGATTGTTGCGATCGCTCGCGTTGATCGAATCCAGGTGCCCTCCGAGCACCACGACCTCGTTCGGCAGTTCGATCCCGCGGATGGTCAGGATCACGGAAGGCTGGGTGCTGCAGTTCGCGCACGCCGTGAACAGCTCGGTGCTGACGTCGGCGCGCCCCGCAGCGAGCGCCTGCCAGTGGCGGCGGATCCATTCCGCGGACGACTTGCCGGTGGCGCTGGCGTAGTAGCGATTCTGGTACGCCTGCAGCTGGTTGATGGTGTCGTAGATGTTCTGTTCACTGACCTGCGGCAACCACGCGTCCACCGTGTCCTGGTTGTCGAGGCTGTAGCCGGCGAGCGTGGACTGCTGGATCGCCTGTCGCGAGCGATCCGCGCGGATGAAGGCCTCGGCCCGTTCGCGCGTATCGAAGGCGAAATAACCGCCGCAGCGCCGTTCCCGCTCGTGGATGTATCCGACCAGCGCGTCGAGCTGATGCTCCGGGATCTCGGACAAGACCAGTTGGTTACCGATGCTGTCGCGACGGACGACGCTGGTGCGCGCCAGATGACGGATGCCGTCGTAGGTCTTGCGCGACGTGACCACGTAGACGGGCGCGAACGGATCCTCCGGCTGGCCCAAGGCAGCAAGCTGCCGATCGATCCCGGATCGTGCATGGAACGATGCGCCACCCGATTGCAGTGGCATGCGTTTTCGGAGTCCGTCCGCGCCTGTCATGTTGCGATCGGATGCAGCGGCACGCGCGAGTCGAGTGGCGATCTTCCCCTCTCGTGCCTGCATCGGTGAAGCGCTTACCGGCCCGATCGGCGGCAAGGCGACGGCGAATCCGCGCACGCTGCTCCGCGCGAGCATCGCCATCGGCACGCTCGCCGCAAGCACCATGAATGCACCAAGCAATCGCTTCATGCCCCACCCCGCGCCGTGCGCCTCACGAGTCGACGTTACCACCAGTCGCGGAGCGGAGATACCGAATGCGGGAACATGCCGACCCTGTCCACGACCTTTGCCGTTTCAGGCAATCCCAGCCGAAGCCAAGGCGCATCGACCGGGCCAAATCCGGATGATTCAGCTGCCGATGTAGACGTTGTAGCTGGCGTTCGCGGAGACGATCTGCACCTGCGGCGGCAGGTTGCAGGTAATCGAGAACGTGTAATCGCCGCCTTTCATTTCGGTACCGGATGTTCCGCCGAAATCCGCGGCGGTCCATGCGATGACGTTGTCGGACGCGGAACCCACGTCGAGATTCTTCGTTACGTACTGCAACGCATGGTCTACCCCCATGGCGCCGGCCACGCCGGTACACGAGATGGCATGTGTCGCGCCATCCATGGAGTTGAGCCACACATTCACGTAGATGAAACCGGTACCGGCTTCCGTGTCCTTGGTCAAACCGCAAATGACGAAGGCCCCGGTCGTGCCCGGGTTGCGGAACCCGGTGGCGCGCGGCGCCACGACGCTATCGATGGTCGGAATGCTCAGTTGGCAGGCTTGTGCCGCGTTCACATAGATCCAGTGATTGCTGATTGCGGCTTTCGTCGCGACCGGAAACCCGATGCCGAGAACAGCGGCCATTGCTCCGAACATTGCTCGCGACGACACGTTCATCCTGGGCATCTCCCGTCCCGGTTGGATTGCCGGATGTTACGGGGAACGCGGAACATTCCACCGCCCGGACATATCCGTACGGTACTCCGGCTCAGTTTCCGACGTCGACGTAGTACTTGGCGCTGGCCAAGACGATCTGCACCTGCGGCGGAAGGTTGCAGGTGATCGAGAACGTGTTGCCCGTACCCGGCATCGGGTCGACTCCGCCTCCACCTCCGCCGAAGTCCGCGCTGGTCCAGTCGATGATGCTATAGCTGGCACCGACTGCAGAGTGCGTCTTGGTGATGTAGACCAGCGGTTCGATCCCCGAGGCACCGGCAACTCCGGTGCATGTGACGGAATGCTGTGCGCCATCTGTCGATGTGAGCCAGAGACGGGCAATGCTCACTCCCGTGCTGATGCCGGCATCCTTGGAAACACCGCAGATGACGAAGGCACCATTGGGCCCGGGGTTGCGGAATCCGGTCGCGCGCGGAGAGACCACGGTATCGATCGTCGGGATGCTGAGCTGGCAGGCCTGCGCCGCGTTCACGTTGTTCCAGCGCTCGCTGACGGCGGCCCGGGCTCCGGGCAACAGGAATAGTCCCGCGATCCCCGACACCGCCATTGCCCGGATCGCTCGTTTGCTCGCCTTCATGTGGGTTTCCCGTGCGACTGGCGGATCGCCAGCGATACGCTTATGCGCAGAACCAAGGCGAAACCGGACATGTCGGACCCATCGCCGCAAATCGTCCGATGCCCGGAAAAACAAACCCCGGCCGGAGCCGGGGTCGGTGTCGTTTCCCTAAACGCGATTACTTGCTGCCCGGCGGCGGTTTGCGGCTGGCGAACAGGCGCATCTGCGTGCTGCCGTCCGCATTGCGAACGAACACCGGCTGCGAGCTGGTGACGTAGTTCGCGCCCATCAGGGTCACGTACAGCACCGCCCAGTCGGAAGCATCGCTTGAGCTGCGGAAGTTGGCGACGATGCGGCACGTGTCCTGCCGGCACTGCACGTCGGGGTCCTTCGGCACGATCTCGGCGGCGGCGAGCTGCTTGTCGGTCATGCCCTTGAGCATGTCGTCCTCGACCTTGGCCGCGGCCGGATCGGCGGGCTCCTGCGAGAAGCGCGATTCGAAGGTGCGAAGGCGTTCCTTGTTCTGCGCTTCGGCCTGCTCGGGCGTCATCATCTGTCCACCCAGCGCGGATCCCAACGGACCATTCGCACCGCCCGTTCCCGCGGGACCGCCCGGCAACGCACCGCCCGGGTTGGGGCGCGATCCCTGGTTGCGCGATTCGAGGGCATCCAGGCGCGACATCAACTGTTGCATGTCGGGATCGTGCCCGCCGTTGTTCCTGCCTGCGACGAGCCAGGTGATGGCCACCAGCGCGACCGCGCATGCGATGGCCGCGATGATCCACGATGCGGGGACGGAGGAACGGGAAGCATTGGGTTCTTGCATGTCGGCCTCGATCGTGGCGATGGAGAAGGGAATTGCGGGAATCCTATGTCGACTTTACGCAATTCGCGACCGGAACCGGTCATTCCCGGAAAAAGAACCCCGGCCGAAGCCGGGGTCCGAAGCGGAGCAGTAACGAGTTGGATCGGATCGGCGGCCGGCGAAGAATCGCCGGCCGCCAGCGCCTTACGGAATCGTCACCGACTTGCTCGTGCTGTTGGTCGCGCCGTCGTCGTCGGTCACCGTCAGCGTCACCGTGTAGGTGCCGGAGCTGGCGTACTTGTAGGTGAGCGGGGTCTTGGTCGAGGTCCTGCCGTCGCCCGAATCCCACTTCACCGAAACGATGGTTCCGTCCGAATCGGTGGACGTGCTGGTGACCTGCACGAACTTGCCCTGGGTCTTGATCGTGAAGCTCGCCACCGGCGGAGTGTTGGTACCACCACCGGAGCAGCTCACGCCCACCACGTTGAAGGCCGCGTCGATATTGGCCTGGTCGGTGGTGGTGTAACCGAGGTCGGTGGCCGCGGTCTTGACGCCGCAGGCGCCATCGTCGAACGAACTGCTCGCCGTCCAGTAGTTGGCGTTCGCGCGCGCGAAGATCTTGAACGCCTTCGGCGTATCCCAGCCGCTGGTCTTGGCCAGGGTGCAGAACGCCTTGTTGTACACGCCCGACGAGTAGTGCGGGTTGATCCGGCGGGTCATGTCCGCGGCATTGTCGATCGAAATGCCGTCCTGCGGCGGGTTGCACATGTAGCGCAGGGCCTGGCCCGACGCGCCCTTGAAGATCTCCTCGCCCACCAGGAAGTCGTTGCTGCCCTTGAAGTAGTACTCGGCGGCCTCGCCCGCGATGTCGGAATAAGCTTCGTTCATGCCACCGCAATCGCTGCCGTTGGCGTAGCACAGGCCCGAATGCTGCTCGGTGAATCCGTGCGAGACCTCGTGGCCGGCGACATCGACGCTCACCAGCGGGTAGAACGTGTTCCTGCCGTCGCCGAAGTTCATCGTCGAGCCGTCCCAGAACGCGTTCTCGTAGTTGGTGCTGTAGTGCACGCGCATCACCAACTGGAACGTCAGCGCATTGGTGCCGACGTAGGCGTTGTACATGTTCTGGATCACGCTGCCGAAGTAGTGCGCGTCGTTCAGCGGCGAGTAGCCGCCGTTCACGCTGTCGCCGGTGTGGCGTGGGCAGGTGTAGGAGAACGCGGTCGAGCCGGACGTACCGTGGTTGAGGTCGACCGTCTTGACCTCGCTGTTGTTCATCGTGCAGGTGCTGCCCGACTGGGTCACGTCCATGAAGCCGTAGTCGGTGCCGTATTCGTACTGCCCGGTCTTCTCGTTTCCGCCGGGGCCGGTGCCGATCAGCGCCGTGGTCAGGCCCTCCCACTGCTTCAGCACCTTGCCGCTGTCCGCATCCACGATCACGTAAGGACGCGTCGGCTTGTTGCCCGCCAGCGCACTGTCGGCGAAGAAGTTCACCACGTACGCCTTGTGCGCATGCCCGGCGTCGTCCACGTAGATCATCAACTCCGACTTCTCGTTGCTCGTCCGCATCGCGCCCAACCGGGCGCCCAGCGCCGCCTGCTTGGCGATCGCCAAGGCCTGGCCCTTGAACACCTTCGACGGCGCATCGGCGATCTCCGCCGAAAGCCCCGTCACCTGCCGACCGAACAGCGTCCGCAGCTTGCCGCTGGCCGCATCCTCGCTCACCACGATGCTCTCGCCGTAGACCGGGATCCCGCGGAAGGTCTGCTGGTAGCGCGTGTTGCGCACGCCATGGCTGGTATCGCGGTACATCAGCACCAGTCGGCTGTCGGCGTCAGCGCCGATCAGCTGTTCATGGCGGGTATGCGCCATCGACGACACGCCCTTGGCGGCCACCAGGCTGTTGTAGTGCGACTGCAACTGCGCAAGGTTCGCCTGGTGCAGGTCCTGGCGACCAGCCGCCATCGCGGCCGGCGCAAGGCAGGCAAGGGTCACGGCAACCGCCAGCGCACGCGGACGCGCGCCCGTAAGCATGTGATGCGACATCTGGACTTCCCTCGGAATTAAGTGGTTTGTTTGAAAACGAGTTCCCCCACGCCACGACCCATGCGGGTCGACAGCACGAAGGAAATGCGGGGTGAACGCTGACCTAGAACGTCCGTAACTGACGCTAAAGGGCGCCCCACCCTGTCTCAAGTTGCACTGCAACAAAAATTTGGGATGTCCGTCAAATCAATAACTTGCGAATCATCACGGTTCCGGTTTACTGCGCATTCATTTCCCGGGGTGCGCCAATCCGGAATCGATCCGGCGGGTTCTTTCCGCTTAACTTTACCGCCACCGCAAAAAAGACCCCGGCCGAAGCCGGGGTCCGAAGTACAGCAATGATGGAGGGATCGATCAGTTGGTGCCGTAGGTCAGGGTCACGCCCGAGTAGGAAGAGTACGCACGCACCTTGATGTAGTAGGTGGTGGCGGTGGTCGGCGTGAGCGAGCAGCTCTCGGCATTACCGGTCTTGTACGGACGGCAGGTGTAGCTGCTCGTGGTGGGGGCGCTACCCGCCCTCACGTACAGGTCGGCATCGCCGGTCCCGCCCGAGATGGCGATGGTGGCCGTCTTGCCGGCGGCGACCGACAGCGTGTACTGCGAAGACCAATTGCCGGTTGAGACGG
Source organism: Lysobacter lycopersici (assembly GCF_007556775.1). Lineage (GTDB taxonomy): Bacteria > Pseudomonadota > Gammaproteobacteria > Xanthomonadales > Xanthomonadaceae > Pseudoluteimonas > Pseudoluteimonas lycopersici. The sequence continues at coordinate 2,545,823 of NZ_CP041742.1, read as the reverse complement.
ACGGCAGGTTCACTGTCGTGGTACCGCCACCGCCACCGCCGCCGCCAGTGCTGTAATCGCCGACGATGCTCAGGCCCGAGAACGACGAGTACGCCTTGATCCGCACGTAGTAGGTGCCGGCCGACGGCGAGGTGAACGAACAGCTTTCGCTGTTGCCGCTCTTGTACGGACGACAGTCGTACGAGGAGTCGGTCGGCGCGCTGCCGAACTTCACGTACAGGTCGGCGTCACCCGAACCACCGGACATGGTGAAGGTCAGGTTGGAAGCCCCGGCAGGCACCACCAGCGAGTAATTCAGCGAACTACCGGTGCTGGCCGATTGGCCCGTGACAGCAACGCCCTTGGTCAACGCCGTGGTGCCGCCGCCACCGCCGCCACCGCCGCCACTGCAACTGCTGGTGCTGACGCCGACCGCGGTGAATGCCGCCGCCACGTCGGCAGTGCTCAGGCCCAGGTCGGATGCCGCGGTGATGACGCCGCAGGCGCCCGAGGCATACGTGCTGCTCGCGGTCCAGTAGTTCGCGTTCGCGCGCGCCATGACCTTGAAGGCCGTCGGCGTGCCCCAGCCCGAGGTCTTGGCCAGGGTGCAGAACATCTTGTTGTACACGCCCGACGAGTAGTGCGGATCCATGCCCGAGGTGTAGTCGGAGGCATTGTCGATCGAACCGCCATCCTGGGTCGGGTTGCACATGTAGCGCAGCGCGCCGCTCGACTTGAAGATTTCCTGGCCCACCAGGAAGTCGTTGCTGCCCTTCCAGTAGTACTCGGTCGCCTCGCCACCCATGTCCGAGAACGCCTCGTTCATGCCGCCGGACTGGCCGGAATAGGTCAGGTTCGAGTGCTGCTCGGTGAATCCGTGCGAGACCTCGTGGCCGGCAACGTCGGCGCTCACCAGCGGGTAGAACGTGTTCTTGCCGTCGCCGAACGACATGTTCGAGCCGTTCCAGAACGCGTTCTCGTAGTTGGTGCTGTAGTGCACGCGCATGATCAGCTGGAAGCTCAGCGCGTTGTAGCCGGTATACGCCGGGTACATGCCGGTGATCAGACCGCCGAAGTAGAACGCATCGTTGATCGGCGAGTATCCGCCGTTGATGGTCTTGTAGGTGTTGCGCGGGCAGGTGTACGAATACGCCGTGGTGCTGCTGCCGGTGCTGCCGTTGAGGTTGACGCCGCGCACGTTGGTGTTGTTCATCGTGCAAGTGGTGCCGGACTGGGTCACGTCCATGTAGCCGTAGATGCCGCCCGAACCCCATTCGTACTGGCCGGTCTTGGCATTGCCGCCGGGGCCGGTGCCGATCAGCGCCGTGGTCAGGCCCTCCCACTGCTTCAACACCTTGCCGCTGTTCGCGTCGACGATGACGAAGGGACGGGTCGGCTTGCCGCCGGTGGCGGCATCGGCGAAGAAGTTGACGACGTACGCCTTGTGCGCGTGGCCCGCGTCGTCGACGTAGATCATCAATTCCGACTTCTCGTTGCTCGTCCGCATCGCGCCCAACCGGGTGCCCAGCGCGGCCTGCTTGGCGATACCGAGGGCCTGGCCCTTGAACACCTTGGACGGTGCATCCGCGATCTCGGCCGAAAGACCGGTCACCTGCCGGCCGAACAGGGTGCGCAGCTTGCCGCTGGCCGCATCCTCGCTCACGACGATGCTTTCGCCGAAGATCGGGAGGCCACGGAAGGTCTGCTGGTAGCGCGTGTTGCGCACGCCGTGATCGGTATTGCGCTGGAGCAAGACCAGCCGGGTCTCGGCATCTGCGCCGATCAGCTGTTCATGGCGCGTGTGCGCCATCGACGACACGCCCTTGCTCGCCACCAGGCTCGAGTAATGCGCCTGCAATTGGGCCAGGTTGGCCTGATGCATGTCCTGGCGACCGGCCGCCATCGCGGCGGGCGCGAGGCAGGCAAGGGTCACGGCAACGGCAAGCGTGCAGGGACGCGCGCTCGAAAGCATGTGATGCGACATCTGGACTTCCCCCGAAGTGTGATGGGTGGGTTGTATGCAACGCTCTTCCCTGTCCTGACCCAGACGGGTCCGGTATCGGGGAAAAGCGGAGGGTGAACGCCTGACGCACAGCGTCCGTTCCTGACCCTATGGGGCTAGGCCGATAGTCACAAGCTGCGATGCAGCAAATTGGCGGGACGCCCGCCGAATCAATGGCTTGGCGGGCATCCGGGGCGAAATCCGGGATGCCTCGCGTTGGGAAACTGCGCGAATCCCGGAAAGGGCGCCGTGCAGGCGCTCCAAGGCGTCAGAACATCCCCGTTTCCAACCGCGCGGCCTCGGACATCATGTCGCGCGTCCACGGCGGGTCGAAGACGAGTTCGACATCGGCTTCGGCGACGGTGGGAATGAGTTCCAGCTTGCTGCGCACGTCGTCGACGAGGATTTCGCCCATGCCGCAACCGGGCGCGGTGAGGGTCATGCGCACTTCGACCAGTCGCTGCCCCGCTTGCTCCGGATGCGGCTTCACCTCGGCTTCGTATACCAGGCCGAGGTCGACGACGTTGATCGGGATCTCGGGATCGAAGCAGGTGCGAAGCTGCTTCCACACCAGCTTCTCGACGTCTTCGTCGCCGGCGCCCTCCGCCAATTCGATTTCAGCCGGCGGCTCCTTGTCGATGGCATCGGCATCCTTGCCCGCGATGCGGAACAGGTTGCCTTCGACGAACACGGTCCAGCTTCCGCCCAGCGCCTGGGTGATGTAGCCGATGCTGCCGGCCGGCAAGGTCACGGTTTCGCCCTGGGGCACCATGACTGCGGTGCAGTCGCGCTCGAAGCGCACCGGTTCGCTGCTGCGGGAATACATGCGTGGAAGATGGGGACGGGCGTGCGCGACGCCAAGGCGCGTATTTTAGCCGCGCGCCGACGCTATCCTGTACGGACGATGCCAGTTCCCGCCGCGCGACGACTCCCCTTCCCCGCCATCGCCCTGTTGCTGCTCGCAAGCGCGGGCATCGCCGCGGCCTGGGCGCTGGTCGCGTTGGTCACGGGGCGCCAATGCAGCTGGATGGCGCTGGTCGCGGCGCTGGATGCGGCCATCGTCCTCCGCATCACCGGCGCCCGCGCGGGCACGTCGCGCGCCTGCGCGGCGATGGCGGCGACCGCGTTCGCCATCGCCCTCGCCAACTGGTGGATCGCCGCCGGCCAGGTCGGCCGCAGCCTGGGGTTGATGCCTTGGGCTTCGAGCCTGCGCCTCGGTCCCGATTACGCGTGGACGCTGGCAAGCCTCGCCAACCGCCCCGTCGACCTTGCGTGGATCGCGGCGGCTTTGTTGCTCGCCGCGATCGCGGGGCGCTGAGGCCGGGATCGTCGGCCAGGCCAGCCCGTCAACTGCCCACGTACTCGTCGCTGTGCGCCCCGCCGAACTCGATTGAGGTTTGCGGCGGAAGTATGCAGGTCACCGAGAATGCGCCTCCCGAATACGGGATGGTGCTCGTTCCATCGAAATCCGCGGGAAGCCAGGCGAATGCCGTCTCGGTGGTCGTCGACGAAACGGAAAGCGTCTTGGGCACGAATTGCGGAACGAGACCGCTGGTTTTTATCGAATTGACCCCCGTGCAGGTGACATCGCGCACCATGCCATCGAGCGACACAAGGTACAGGTAAGCATCCTTGAATTCGGTGGCGACGCCGTACTGCGCGCCGGGGGGTGGATCGAATGAACAGATCACGAAGGCGCTGGTCGCGCCTTCGTTGTTGTATCCGGTCGCCCTCGGCCGGACCTTGGTGTCCGTGGTGGGCACGCTGAGCGTGCACATGTTCGCGCCGGTCTGGACCTGGTACCGCGTGGAGGTGACCGCGCCGGCCGGCGGCGCCATCGCGAACCCGCCGGCAGTCGCCAGCAGGAAAATGCAGGGCATCATCCGGTTCATCCGCGCCTCCTGTGTTTCGCAAGGCCAAATTGCCCATGCAGACGAAGGTGAACGCAGAATTGCGCCCCAACCGGCCAATCGCGCATGCCGGCACGATCCGGCATGGCGGTCAGTTGCCCACGTCCTCTTCGCTCCCGGCACCGCCATACTTGATCGACACCTGCGGCGGCAGGATGCAGGTGACCGAGAACAACCCGCTCGAATCGGGGATGGTGCCCGTTGACCCGAAGTCCTCCGGCTCCCACTGAACCCCAACGCCGAGCGGCCCGCTTTCGCCCTCATCGTTGACGGTGACGGTCTTCGCCACGTACTGCGGCTCCGACACGCCCACGCCCCCGGCATCCGCAACTGAATTCACGCCCGTGCACGTCACGTCGTGATCGGCGCCATCCATCGATTTGAGCACTACTCCGGCATACGTGAAATTGTTGGTGGTGCTGTATCCGCCGGGAGGGGTATCGAACGTGCAGATGACGAAGGCATTGGTCGTGCCTTCGTTCCTGAACCCGGTGGCTTTTGGCCGCACCTTGGTATCCGTGGTCGGAATGCTCAGCGAGCACATGTCCGCGCCAGTCCGGATCTGGGTGCGATTTTGGGTCTCTGCCCCAGCCGATTGGCTGAACGCGAGTCCGATCGCGGCCGCGAGGACGGCGATGGCTGTGGAAACACGATCCATGGTTTGCTCCTGGAATCGCACGGACCGGATTGCCCGTGCCATGGAAGCCAGAACGCGAGCTGCTGCGGGAATCGGCCAGCCTCAATGCCCGCCGTCGAGTGCCTTCAGTTCGCTGACGAGCGCGCTCGCCATTTCGGCGCCGTCGCCGTAGAGCATGCGGGTGTTGTCGGCGTAAAACAGCGCGTTCTCGATGCCGGCGAAGCCGGTGCCCTTGCCGCGCTTGATGACGATGGTGTTCTTCGAATTGACCACGTCGAGGATCGGCATGCCGTAGATCGGCGAACCCGGATCGGTCTTCGCCACCGGATTCACCACGTCGTTCGCGCCGATCACCAGCGACACGTCGGTGTTGGGGAATTCCGGGTTGATGTCGTCCATGTCGGCGATCAGGTCATAGGGCACGCCGGCTTCGGCCAGCAGCACGTTCATGTGCCCGGGCATGCGCCCGGCGACCGGGTGGATGGCGAACTTCACCTTCACCCCGCGATCCATCAAGCGCTGCGTCAGTTCCCAGATCTTGTGCTGCGCCTGCGCCACGGCCATGCCGTAGCCGGGCACGATCACCACGCGTTCGGCGTAGGCCATCATCGCCGCGACGTCGGCGGCCTCGATCGGCTTCATCGAACCGGCGATGTCCTGCGCCGCAGCGCCGCCGCCGCCGAAGTTCGAGAACAGCACGTTCTTGATCGAACGGTTCATCGCCTTGGCCATGAGGCGCGTCAGCAACATGCCGGCCGCGCCGACCATGGTGCCGGCGATGATCAGGGCCTCGTTGCCGAGCACGTAGCCTTCGAACGCGACTGCGAGCCCGGTGAAGGCGTTGTACAGCGAGATGACGACGGGCATGTCCGCGCCGCCGATGGGCAGGGTCATGAGCACGCCGAGCAGCAGCGCGATGACGAAGAACGCGACGATCCACGGCATCGCGAGCGTGTAAATCGCCATTGCGCCGCAGACCACGGCGGCGGCGAACACCAGCGCGTTGAACCACTGCTGGCCCGGGAAGGTGTAGCGCTTGTCCATGCGCCCGTCGAGCTTGGCCCAGGCGATGATCGAGCCGGTCAGCGACACTGCGCCGATCAATGCCCCGATGACGGCGAGGACGAGCGCGAGTCGCGACGGCACCGGTTCGCCGCCGGAGAACTTCACCAGTTCCACCGCGCCGATCGCCGCCGCGGAACCGCCGCCCATGCCATTGAACAGCGCCACCATCTGCGGCATGTCGGTGATCGCGACCTTGCGGCCCCAGGCCCAGTTCAAGCCGACGCCAATCACGATGGCGACCAGCATCAACGCGATGTTGTGCAGGCCCGGCAGGAAGAACGTGGCCGCGGTGGCGATCAGCATGCCGACGCCGGCCCACTGGATGCCGCTGCGCGCGGTCTTGGGCGATGCCATGCGCTGCAGGCCGAGCAGGAACAGCGTCGCGGCGACGAAGTAGCTGAGCTTGACCAGGGCGAGGATGCTCACTTCGCACCCTCCTTCTTCGAGGACTTGAACATCTCCAGCATGCGTTCGGTCACGACATAGCCGCCGGCGGCGTTGCCCGCGCCGAGCAGCACCGCGACGAAGCCGATGGCCTGTTCCAGCACGGTGTCGGCATGGCCGAGCACGACCATCGCGCCGATGAGGACGATGCCGTGGATGAAGTTGGAACCCGACATCAGCGGCGTGTGCAGGATCACCGGCACTCGCGAGATGATCACGTGGCCGGCGATGGCCGCCAGCATGAAGATGTACAGCGCCACGAAACCGTCGCCCATCGCCATCGCCTCCCCGGAGTCGTCCGCATCATAACCGCGCCGCGGACGCGGCCGGGCCGCGTCAACCGCCGGCCGGCCGGCGCGTTACCCCGACATGCTGCTCGCCACCGCTAAGCTTGCGCCCGTGGACCCCGACCCCGGCCAGGAACCGCCCCGCTTGCGCGAACCGCAGACGCTCGACGCGTTCCTGGCCGCCATCGGCCCGCGCGCCTTCCGCTTCGCGGAGGCCGGGTTGCGCCACCGCGAGGACGCACTGGACGTGGTGCAGGAAGCGATGCTGAAGATGCTCGGCTACCGCGAACGCCCGGCCGGGGAATGGACGCCGCTGTTCTGGAGCATCCTGCGCAGCCGCATCATCGATGCGCAGCGGCGGCGGACCTTCCGCTTCGGCTGGCTCGACCACTGCGACCCGCAGGACGAAGCGCAGGCCGGCGACTGGAGGGATCCCTCGCCCGATCCGCAACGCGAGCACGACGGGCGCGAAGCATGGACGAAACTCGCGGCCGCCCTGCGTGCCCTGCCGCGGCGGCAGCGCGAGGCCTTCACCCTGCGCGTGCTCGAGGAACTGGACGTGGCCGATACCGCGCGTGCCATGGACTGCAGCGAAGGCTCGGTGAAGACGCACCTGTCGCGCGCCCGCGAGGCGCTGCGCAAGCAACTGGAGGACTGGCAATGAACCACGACGACGCATTCGATACCCGCCTGCGCGAAACCTGGCGAACCGCGGTCGATGCCGTGCCGTCTGCGCTCGCCTGGCGCCTGCGCCCCGTCAAACCGGAACGACGCGCGACCACGCGCTGGCCGCTGGGCGCGGCGTTCGCGGCTGCGGCCGTGCTCGCGATCGCGATCGGCCTGCGCCCGCATGCCGTGGGCACGCCGGGCGCGACGTCCGCGGCTGCGACGAACAACACCATCGCGACCACCGGCGACGTCGCCCTGACCGCGCCGCTCGACCGCAGCCCCGATTTCTACGCCTGGCTGGCATCGCCCGATGCCGAACAACTGGCGATGGAGTGAATCGATGAACGCGATCCGCCTGCTCCCCATCGTGCTGCTGTCGGCCGCGTTGTCGGCGAACGCGCAGCAAGCGCCCTCCGCCAACCTGCCCGCATGGGATCAGCTCAGCGACGCCCAGCGCGCCGAACTGGTCGCGCCGCTGCGCGACCGCTGGAACCGTTCGCCCGAAGACCGCGCGCACATGCTCGAACGCGCGCAACGCTGGCGTTCGATGTCGCCCGCCGACCGCAAGGACGCCGAACGCGGGATGCGCCGCTGGGAACGCATGGATCCGGCCAAACGCGCGCAGATGCAGGTGCTGTTCGAAAAGACCCGCGACATGCCGCCGCAACAACGCCGCGAGACGTTCGCGCTGTTCCGCGCCCTGCTGCCGCTGGATGCGGCCGGGCGCAAGGCGCTGTTGCAGCAATGGAAGGCGATGACGCCGGCGCAGCGCGATGCCTGGGTGGATGCGCACGAACCGCCACGTCGCGGACCCGGTCCGAAGCATGGCCCGGGCCCAGGACCCGACGACCACGGGCCGGACGACGACTGAGGTTCAGGCCGCGGCGGTTTCCGGCTGTGGGCGCGGCGGCCACACCGTCTTCGCCAGCAGTTCGTCGTCCCAGTCGAATGCCAGCGCGCCGTCCTTCAGCAACAGCGAGACGAAGTTGAACGCGTTGCGCGCGTACATCTCGCTGGCGTGGAACGCGCCCATCGAGGCGAGGTTCAGCGGCCCGGCGATGGTGACGCCGTTCGCATTGATGGTTTCGCCCGGTTTCGTCAATTCGCAATTGCCGCCGGTCTCCGCGGCAAGGTCGACGATGGTGCTGCCCGGCTTCATGCCGGCCACCATCGCCGCGCTGACGATCTTCGGCGCCGGACGCCCCGGTACCGCCGCGGTGCAAACGATCACGTCGACGTTCTTCAGGTGTTCGCCGAGGCGGCGCTGCTGTTCGGCGCGTTCCTCGTCGGTGAGCTGGCGCGCGTAGCCGCCCTCGCCCGCGGCGCTGACGCCGAGGTCGAGGAACTTGCCGCCCAGCGATTCGATCTGTTCGCGCGTTTCCGGACGCACGTCGAAGCCCTCGACCTGCGCACCGAGGCGTTTCGCCGTCGCGATCGCCTGCAGCCCGGCGACGCCGGCGCCGACCACCAGCACCTTCGACGGACGGATCGTGCCGGCCGCGGTGGTGAGCATGGGGAAGAAACGCGGCGCGAGTTGCGCGGCGATCAGCATCGCCTTGTAGCCGGCCATGCCGGCCTGCGAGCTCAGCACGTCCATCGCCTGCGCGCGGGTGGTGCGCGGCAGTTTTTCCAGCGGGAACGCGACGATGCCGCGTGCGCGCAGCGCTTCGGCGCGCGCCGGGTCGCTTTCCGGTTGCAGCGAACCGACCAGCACCGCGCCCTGCTTCATCGCGGCGATGGCTTCGGCCGAAGGCGGTTGCACGCACAGCACCACGTCGGCATCGCCGAGCGCGGCGTTCGCGTCGCCCACCAGTTGCGCACCAGCTTCGGCGAAGGCCTCGTCGGTGACGCCGATGCCCGTGCCGGCGTCGCGTTCGACCCGCACCTGCGCGCCGGCGGCGACCAATTTCTTGCAGGTCTCGGGCGTCAACGCCAGGCGTCGTTCGCCATCGGCGCGTTCGCGCGCCACTCCCAGGATGAAGGCCATGCACGGCTCCGCGGCGGTGTACGCCGCATCCTAACCAATGCGCGCGAAAGCTGCGCTGCCGGCGTCAGGCTGCCGCGGCGGCAAGCTGCCGGCGCACCGCGCGCATCGCCTCGTCGAACGGCGATGCCGTGGCGGTCAGCGCCAGGCGGCCTTCGGCGGCGAGCGCGGCCATCTGTTCGGGCGAAGCGACGAGCTGGCGCAAGCCGCGGCGATCCACCAGCAACCGGCGACCCGTGAGCGGCGAGATCCACGCGAGCTTGACCGAGGCTTCCTTGCCGGACTCGTCGACCAGGCGCAGCCAGGCACCCGGCTCGAGCTCGCGCATCATCGCCGCGACGGCCGCGTCGTAGGCCAGCGTGTCGGTACCGCCGACCAGGCGCAGCGTGCCGTCGTCGTCGCCGTCCTCGGCCGCAACCTGCGGGACTTCGGCCTGGGCGCGCGCGACATCGGGGAACGCCATGGCGCGGGCGAACCCGGCCAGCCATTCCTCCGCCGCGCGTGGATCGAGGCCGGAGCTGTGCGCGCACTGCGCCAGCGCTTCCTCGAGGTTGACGAGGCCCTTGGCGACCGGGCCGCCGACACCGCGCCCCGCGGCGCCATCGAGCGCGACCAGCGTGCGCGCGAGCGCCACCACCTGCACGTGCCGCGAAGATTGCTGGCCATCGCGCAGCAACACCTGCACCGCGTGGTGCAGCCAGGGTTCGGACAGGAACCCGGCGACTTCCCGCGTGAGCGCCCGGCCGGCGATCGCGGAGTCCAGCGCTTCGGCGGCCAGGCCGCGCGCCTGTTGCAGGCGTTCGCGGCCGTGCATGGCCTCGGCGGTGCGGCGTTCGGCGACTTCGGCGCGGCTGCGCTGCTGTTGCAGCATGCCTTCGAGTTCGTCGGCGGCGAGCGAGAACACCGCGAGGTCCTCGTTGTAGTCCGCGACCACGCGCATCACCAGCTCGCTGGCGCGATCGAGCAATGCGCGGTCCTGCGGCGAGGCACCGTCGTTGCTCTCGCAGCTGAGCGCGAGCGCATCGAGCAGGCGCCGCGCGGGGTGCCCGGGCTGCATGAACAGCAATTCGTCCTGGAACGCGACCCGGACGTAGGCGATCACCAGCCGCGACAGCAACTGCCGGCCGCGATCGGGCAAGGCATGGCTGCTGACGAGCGAAGTGAACAGCAGCGAGACCAGGTCGATCGCGTCCTGTTCGCGGCGCGAGAAGCGCGTCGATTCCGGGTTGATGCCGAAGCTCAGCGCCGCGGTGGACAGGTGCGCGCGGATCGCTTCGTCGAGGCGGCCATGGCCCGACAGCGATTGCGCGAAGCCCGGCACCACGTCGCGTTGCACGATCGCCGCGATGCCCACCAGCTCCTCGACCTGGAATTCGCGCACGCCGAACGGCAGCAGCGGCGGCGGTGCGGAGGATTCGCCGCGCCAGGCATGCAGCAGTTCGCGCAGGCGCTGGAATTCCACCCGCGTCTCCGCCGGCGCGCGGAAGGTTTCGATGTCGGCCGGGATCTTCGGCGGCTGCGACTGCGGCTGCGTCGCGTGCCGGCGCGGATCGAGCACCAGCCCGTCCTGCGCCATCAGGCCGTTGAGCCTGGCGTACAGATCGCCGAGATAGTCGAGCAACGCACGCTGGTATTCGTCGAACAGCAGGCGCCGCAGGCTCTCGGACAGGTCGGTCCCGGCGAAGGCCTGCTGGAAGGCGCCGACCAGGCGCACCGCGCCGATCGGGTTCGCCGGGTTCGGCGCACCGATGCTCACGCACAGCAATTCGAAGCGCTGTTCCAGCAGCTCGAGCGGGCGCGAGAATTGGCGCGCGACCGCATCGGCCACCTGCTGCCCGGCGACGTGGAAATCGAGGTCGGATTCCTCCACCAGGCCCATCGCGGCCACGTGCGCGTCGCGTCCGGCGCGATTGCGCAGGTCGTCGAAGTTGCGCGCCAGCAGTTCGCGATAGCGCATCACGAAACCCGCGCCGCGCGCGCGCAGCGCGAGCAATGCAGCCAGGTCCACGCGTTCCTGCGCGCCGCCGCCCTGGCGGATCGATTCCTGCAGTCGGGTTTCGATCGGCGCGAACAACTGGCCCGGCAGGTTGCCGAGCTGTTCCACGGCGATGCGCTTCAACTCGTCGAGGAGACGCAGTCGCTCATGGTTGCCGACCAGTTCGAGACCGAGCGGATGGTTGCTCACGGGTGTCCGCCTTGGAGACGTGGGGGAATGCGCCTTCACGGCAGGATAGTGCCGCCCTGCGTCACGTCCAGCCCTGTCGCGTCGATATGTGACTACGCTCCCGTTTCGTGATCAGGCCACGCTTCCGTGCCATCCTCAAGCCATGGACGCCCCCCTCGCCTTCCTCGATTCGCGCCGCTCGGTCCCGGCCTCGCAACTGGCCGGACCCGCCCCCGGCCACGATGCCCTGCTGCGCATGCTGCACTCGGCCTCGCGTGTTCCCGACCACGGCAAGCGCGTGCCGTTCCGATTCCTGCGGATCGAAGGCGAGGCGCGCATCGCGCTGTCCGCACGCATCGTCGAACGCTCGCGGGAGATCCACCCGGACATCGGCGAAGCGGCGCTGGAAAAGGACCGCATGCGCTTCCAGCGCGCGCCGCTGATCGTCGTGGTGATCGCACGGCAGGGCGAGGACGCGAAGATCCCGGCCTCGGAACGCTTTTCCACCGCGTCCTGCGTCTGTTTCGCCCTGCTGCAGGCGGCGCAGGCCCTCGGTTACGGCGCGCAATGGCTGACCGGCTGGCCGGCCTACGATCGCGGAATCCTGCGCACGCTCGGCGTGGGCGAAGACGAATGCGTCGCCGGCTTCATCCACATCGGCACGGCGCAGGCCGAAGCTCCGGAACGCGACCGCCCCGATCCTGCCGCGTTGCTCAGCGACCTGCGACTGTAGGAGCGCACTCGAGCGCAACTGTGGGAGCGGCTTTAGCCGCGACGCTTGTTCGCAAGTTCTGTCGCGGCTAAAACCGCTCCCACAAAAGCCGCTCCTACAATGCCCGCATGACCCCCGCTCCGAAAACGCTCCATCTCGTCGATGCCTCGCTGTTCGTGTTCCGCGCTTGGCATTCCATGCCCGACCAGTGGCACGACGCCGACGGCTGGCCGGTCAACGCGGTGCACGGTTTCGCGCGCTTCCTGCTGGAACTGCTCGAACGCGAACGCCCGAAGCACATCGCCATCGCCTTCGACGAAGCGCTCGATTCCTGCTTCCGCAACGCGCTGTATCCACAGTACAAGGCCAACCGCCCGCCGGCGCCGGACGAGCTCAAGCGCCAGTTCGGCTACTGCAAGGCGCTGTGCCAGGCGCTCGGCCTCGCGACCCTGGCGCATTCCGAATACGAAGCCGACGACCTGATCGGCAGCGCGCTGCACGCGGTGCGCGGCGATGGTTTCCGCGGCGTGATCGTGTCCGCCGACAAGGACCTGTCGCAGTTGCTCGGCGAGCACGACGAACAGTACGACCCGGGCCGCGGACGCTGGGGACGCGACGGGGTCAAGGCGCGACACGGCGTGCGCGCCGAGCAGATCGCCGATTACCTTGCGCTGTGCGGCGACGCGGTCGACAACATCCCCGGCATCACCGGCATTGGCGCGAAATCCGCGGCGGTGCTGCTGGCGCATTTCGACACGCTGGACGCCCTGCTCGAACGCAACGAGGAAGTCGCGTTCCTGCGCATCCGCGGCGCGGCGCAGATGGCCGTGCGCCTGCGCGAACAACGCGAACACGCCCTGCTCTGGCGCCAGCTCACTACCATCGCGCTGGACGCACCGCTACCCGAAGGTGCGGCGCCGTTCGCTCGCGGCAAAGCCGACCCGGCGATGCTGGACGTGCTGGTCGAGGGCGTGGGCTTCGGCAACACGACCCGCAAGCGTCTCGTCGAAGCGGCGAAACCGCCCCCGTAGGAGCGCCCATTTGGGCGCGACCAAAAGATCGCGTTTCGGGGCTGAAGCCCCTCCCACAAAAGCGGCGACTGCAATCCGCCTGCGTTAGCATTCAACCATGGGCGACGAAAAGCACACGCTGTACGAAGGCGACTGGCTGCGGCTGGTCCGCATCGGCCACTGGGAATCTTGCGAGCGCACCCATGGCCAGGGCATGGCGGTGATCGTGATCGCGGCCACGCCCGCCGACGAGGTGCTGTTCGTCGAGCAGTACCGCGTGCCGCTGGGCGCGCGCACGATCGAGATGCCGGCCGGGCTGGTCGGTGACGACCACGCCCACGACACGCTCGAAGCCGCGGCGCGGCGCGAACTGATCGAGGAAACCGGCTGGGAACCGGGCGAAGTCGACGTGCTGCTGGTCGGCCCGACGTCATCGGGCATGAGCAACGAGCGCATCGCCTTCGTGCGTGCGCGCAACTTGAAGAAAGTCGGCGACGGCGGCGGCGTGGACAATGAGGACATCGTGGTGCACGCGGTGCCGCGCGCAGAAGCGCCGGCGTGGCTGATGCGAAAGCAGGCGGAAGGTTACGAACTCGACCTCAAGCTCTGGGCGGGATTGTGGATGCTGGAACACAACCCGGACGGAACGCGGCTCGACGACTAGCCGTCATTCCCGCGAAAGCGGGTCGCTTCCGACAGCCGAATGGCTGTCCAATCCCGCGTCTAATGCTTTTTGACGAATCACGATCATTTCTCGGTCCACAGAACGACGGGATCCTTCGCCTCAGCCGGCTCAAGGGAAATCCCTCCCTTGCCCTTCGAATCGGGCCCGATGCGCAAGGAAACCTTGTCGTCCACGCATCCAGACAAATGAATGATCGCCACTCCATCCCTCAGGGTCAGTCCGCGTGGGTGCAAATCGGCGATGGAAGGTGGAACCTTCCTTCCATCTTCGAAGATCAGGAAACGAGGGGCCAGTCCTTGAGATCGACTCATTGCCCGCATATCGTCGAAAAGCCGCGTCAATCGCTGTTGCGACAGTCCACGCGCCATTGAAACGGCCTCTTCATTCGAGCCACACGAACCAAACGATACAAACCAGAAAGCGGCGATGGCAACCAACGGGATAGCCAGAACAACCGCTATCGCCAAAAGCCATCTTGACGTCCGCTTTTTCATTCAGCGCTATCCCGCAAACCCATCCGTCGCACGCACCAGCGCATCGATGTTCTGCGGCTCGAACGCGGAGTGGCCTGCTTCCGGGCTGACGTGGAGTTCGGACTTCGGCCACGCCGCGTGCAGGTCGAACGCGCTCTGCACCGGGCACACCACGTCGTAGCGGCCGTGCACGATCACGCCGGGGATGTGCGCCATCTTCGGCACGTCGCGCAGCAACTGATCGTCCGCGTCGAAGAAACCCTTGTTGACGAAGTAATGGTTCTCGATCCCCGCGAACGCCAGCGCAAAACGCGGATCGCCGTGGCTGGTCGCGTAATCGGCCGGGATGCGCAGGTAGCTCGTGCCGCCTTCCCAGATGCTCCAGGCCTGCGCAGCGGCGAGCTGCACCGCTTCGTCGCTGCTGGTGAGGCGGCGATGGTAGGCCGCGATCATGTCGCCGCGCTCTTCCGGCGGGATCTGCTCGACGTAATGCTTCCACGCATCCGGGAAAAGCCGGGACGTGCCTTCCTGGTAGAACCATTCCAGTTCCCAGCGCCGCAGCATGAAGATGCCGCGCAGCACCAGTTCGGTCACGCGCTGCGGATGCGTCTGCGCGTACGCGAGCGCGAGCGTCGAACCCCACGAACCGCCGAACACCTGCCAGCGTTCGATGCCGAGCAGCTCGCGCAGCTTCTCGATATCGGCGACGAGGTTCCAGGTGGTGTTGTCGACCAGATCCGCATGCGGCGTGCTGCGCCCGCTGCCGCGCTGGTCGAACAGCACGATGCGGTACTTCGCCGGATCGTGGAAACGGCGCATGTTGTCGCTGCAGCCCGCGCCGGGTCCGCCGTGCAGCATCACCACCGGCTTGCCGTCAGGATTGCCGCACTCCTCCCAGTACAGCGAATGGCGGTCGTCGACCTGCAGCGTGCCGGTTCGGTTCGGTGCGATTTCTGGGTAGAGCGTGCGCATTAGGAAACCAGATTTGGGGGATGCGTGGATTCTAGCTTTTGCCCGTCATCCCGGCGAAAGCCGGGACCCAGCTCTTGCTTTCTCGAATACAAAACTGGATTCCGGCTTTCGCCGGAACGACGGTTTTATGGTTGACGACCCAAGGTCACCCGATCCCTACCCTCGAGATCGCGTTCGGTCGCGATTTCGACAAATCCCGCTTCGCGCAGCAGCACGCGCACCGCTTCGCCCTGCCCCCACCCGTGTTCGAGTAGTAACCATCCACCTGTACACAGATGCGCCGGCGCATGGCGAACGATGCTGCGAATCGCGTCGAGTCCGTCGACGCCGGACGACAACGCAGACGGCGGTTCGAAGCGCAGATCGCCTTCGCTCAGGTGCGGATCGCCGAGCGCGATGTAGGGCGGATTGCTGGCGATGAGGTCGAAGGTTTCGCCGGACAGCGGCGCGAACCAGTCGCCTTGGCGGAATTCGACATTGCCGATGCCGTTGCGCTTCGCGTTTCCGCGTGCGACTTCGAGCGCAGCTTCGCTGGCATCGGTGGCGAGGAGATGGGCGCGCGGCCGTTCCTTCGCAATCGCCAGCGCGATGGCGCCGCTGCCGGTGCCGAGGTCGGCGATGCGCAATTCGACATCGACCGGAATCCGCGCCAGCGCGAGTTCCACCAGCAGTTCGGTTTCCGGGCGCGGAACCAGGGTCGCCGGCGTGACCGCGAGGTCCAGCGTCCAGAACCCGCGCGAACCGGTCAGGTAGGCCACGGGTTCGCCGGATATGCGGCGTTCGACCAGCGCTTCGTAGCGCGCGGCATCGTCCGCTGCGATCGCATCGTCGGCGTGGACCAGCAGCCAGGTGCGCGAACGCCCCAGCACGTGCGCGAGCAGCAGGTCGGCATCGGCGGCGTCGAGGCGCTGGCGGGCCTGCACCAACAGGGCCGCCACGTTGGAAGGAGCCGGGGTCATGGGGAAATGGTAGCGGCGGCGGTCGCGGGGCTTGGCATCGGGCTAACCGGCCACCATCTAGACTATGATAGCCATAAGCTATCGATCATATTCTAACAATCGATTTTCATTATCGATGGTACCGGCCTAGGCTGGCGCTCGTTCGATCCACACCCACCCACGAGAGGATTCCGAAATGTCCCTGATCAATACCCAGGTCCAGCCGTTCAAAGCCAACGCGTTCAAGGACGGCAAGTTCATCGAAGTCACCGACAAGGACCTGCAGGGCAAGTGGTCCGTGGTGATCTTCATGCCGGCCGCCTTCACCTTCAATTGCCCGACCGAAATCGAGGACGCCGCCGAACACTACGGCGAATTCCAGAAGGCCGGCGCCGAGGTCTACATCGTCACCACCGACACCCATTTCTCGCACAAGGTCTGGCACGAGACCTCTCCGGCGGTGGGCAAGGCCAAGTTCGCGCTGGTCGGCGACCCGACCCACGCGCTGTCCAAGGCGTTCGACGTGCTGATCCCCGAGGAAGGCCTGGCCCTGCGCGGCACCTTCGTCATCGACCCGAGCGGCACGATCAAGACGCTGGAAATCCACGACAACGCCATCGCCCGCGACGTCACCGAAACCGTGCGCAAGCTCAAGGCCGCGCAGTTCGTCGCCAGCCATCCGGGCGAAGTGTGCCCGGCGAAGTGGAAGGAAGGCGAAAAGACGATCAAGCCTTCGCTGGACCTGGTGGGCAAGATCTAAGCCCGCCCGTTCGACCCTCTCCCCCCGCGGGAGAGGGTTGGGTTGAGGGCGATGCGACGTCGCCCTGACCCCAGCCTTCTCACTCCACCTCTGCGCCCCGCGTTGCCGAGCGGCGACGCCTGTCCGCAACCAGGAGCAAGACCATGTTGGACGCCGACCTCAAGACTCAACTCGCCGCCTACCTCGAGAAGCTGCAGCAGCCGATCGAACTCGTCGCCTCGCTCGACGATTCCGACGCCGCGCGCGAACTCGATGGCCTGCTCGCCGACATCGCCTCGCTGTCGCCGAAGATTTCGCGCACGACCGGCGACGACGCGCGCAAGCCCTCGTTCCTGATCCGCCGCGCCGGCACGGACATCGAAGTCGGCTTCGCGGCGGTGCCGCTCGGCCATGAATTCACCTCGCTGGTGCTGGCGCTGCTGCAGGTCGGCGGGCATCCGGTGAAGATCGACGAGGCGCTGGCCGAACAGGTGCGCGCGCTGGACGGCGCGGCTTCAAATGGGCAACTCGCGTTCGAAACCTACATGTCGCTGCATTGCCAGAGCTGCCCGGACACGGTGCAGGCGCTGAACGCGATGAGCGTGCTGAATCCGCGCATCAAACACGTCGCCATCGACGGCGCGCTGTTCCAGGCCGAAGTCGAGGCCAAGGAAATCCTCTCGGTGCCGACGATCTACATGAACGGCACGGAATTCGATGCGGGACGTTTGAGCATCGAACAGATCATCGCCAAGCTCGACAACGGTGCGGCGGCACGTGCGGCCGAAGCATTGAAGGACACGGCGCCGTTCGACGTGCTGATCGTCGGCGGCGGTCCGTCCGGCGCGGCGGCGGCGATCTACGCCGCGCGCAAGGGCATCCGCACCGGCATCATCACCGAACGTTTCGGCGGCCAGGTGCTGGACACGATGGCGATCGAGAATTTTCCCTCGGTCGAATACACCGAAGGCCCGAAGCTCGCGGCCTCGCTGGAAGCGCACGTGCGCCAGTACGGCGTCGAGATCATCACCGCACAGCGCGCGAAGGCGCTGCATCCTGCGGCACGCGAAGGCGGGCTGGTCGGCGTGGAACTCGACAGCGGCGCGACGCTGCAGGCGAAGACCGTGATCCTCTCGCCCGGCGCGCGCTGGCGCCAGACCGGCGTGCCCGGTGAAAGCGAACACCGCAACAAGGGCGTGACCTACTGCCCGCACTGCGACGGCCCGCTGTTCAAGGGCAAGAAGGTCGCGGTGATCGGCGGCGGCAATTCCGGCGTGGAAGCGGCCATCGACCTGGCCGGCATCGTCGAGCACGTCACCCTGCTCGAATTCGACGGCAAGCTGCGCGCGGACGACGTGCTGCAGCGCAAGCTCAAGAGTCTTCCGAACGCGACCGTGCACGTGAACGCGCAAACCACGGAAATGCGCGGCGACGGCAGCAAGCTGCAGTCGCTGCATTTCACCGACCGCAGCAGCGGCGAAACACGCGCGGTCGACCTGGCCGGCGTGTTCGTGCAGATCGGCCTGCTGCCGAATACCGAATGGTTGAAGGGCGCGGTGGAACTCTCGCCGCGCGGCGAAATCGTCATCGACGACCGCGGCCACACCAGCGTGCCGGGCGTGTTCGCCGCCGGCGATGCGACCACGGAACCGTTCAAGCAAATTGTCGTTGCGATGGGCGCGGGCTCGACCGCGGCCTTGTCCGCCTTCGATTTCCTCATCCGGCATTCGGCGCCGGCCGAATCCGAGGCGAAGGCGGCCTGAGTCATGGACCGGTCTGCATCGCCGTTCGCGGTCCAGCGCATCGACCACATCGTGCTGCGCGTGCGCGACCTCGATCGCGCCGAAGCGTTCTACCGCGACCTGCTCGGCTGCGAAGTCGTGCGTCGGCGCGACGACCTCGGCCTGCGCCACCTGCGCGCGGGCGCATCGATGATCGACCTGGTGTCGGTGGACGGGAAACTCGGATCGCGTGGCGGCGCAGCCGCAGGCAAGGAAGCGCGCAACGTCGACCACCTGTGCCTGCGCATCGAACCCTTCGACGAAGCCGCGATCGTCGCCCACCTCGCCGCGCACGGACTCGCGCCGCACGGCCCGGCCTCGAACAACTTCGGCGCCGAAGGCGATGGCCCTTCGCTGTACTTCGACGACCCCGATGGCAACACCATCGAGCTCAAGGGCCCGTCGACGTGAACCTGCGCGACCTGAAATACCTCGTCGCGCTCGCCGACCACCGCCATTTCGGCAAGGCTGCCGACGCCAGTTTCGTCAGCCAGCCGACGCTGTCGACGCAAATCAAGAAACTGGAAGAAGAACTCGGCGTGGCGCTGGTCGAACGCGCGCCGCGCAAGGTGATGCTGACGCCGGTCGGGCGCGAAGTGGTCGAACGCGCGCGCCGGATCATCGCCGAGGTCGAGCAGATGTCCGAAGTCGCGCGCCGCAGCCGCGATCCCGAAGCCGGCACCGTGCGCCTCGGCCTGTTCCCCACGCTCGGGCCGTATTTGCTGCCCCACGTAGTGCCGCGCATCCGCGAGCGTTTCCCGCAACTGGAATTGCTGCTGGTCGAGGAAAAGAGCGACGTACTGCTGCAGCGACTGCGTGACGGCGCGCTCGATGCCGCGTTGCTCGCGCTGCCGGTCCACGACGACCAGTTGCACGCGGAATTCCTGTTCGAGGAACCCTTCCTGCTCGCGGTGCCGGAATCGCATCCGCTCGCGGGCCACGGCCCGCTCGCGCTCGACGACCTGTCGTCGCAGACCCTGCTGCTGCTCGAGGACGGGCATTGCCTGCGCGACCAGGCACTGGACGTCTGCCGCACGGCCGGCGCCGGCGAGAACGGCGGCTTCCGCGCCACCAGCCTGGAAACGCTGCGGCAGATGGTCGCGGCCAACGTCGGCGTGACCCTGCTGCCCTCGCTGGCGGTGAAGCCGCCGGTGGCGCAGTCCGATGCGATCCGCCTGCTGCCGTTCCGCGACCCGCAACCGAGCCGGCGCATCGCGATGCTCTGGCGCCGCAGTTCGGCGATGTCCGGGTTCCTCATGCAACTCGCCGCCGAGTTCAAGCGCCTGCCGCGGGAACTGCTCGCGGTCGACTTGCCGGTGCCGAAGAAAGCGCGTGCATCGAAGGCGAAGCGCATCTAGCCTGCGCGCATGAACCTGCGCAACGTCCTGATTGCCATGGTCGTGCTGGGCCTGGCCGGCTGGTGGTTTTCGCCGCATTCGCCGCGCGTGCCCGCGCCGCCGAAACACGTCGACGGAACGGCGTACGCCGGTTGCCCGTTGCCGCCGCTGGTCGCACGCGGCGCGCCACCGCTGCAGAGCGACGTGCCCGCCTCGCTCGCGCCGTTCCGGCTCGAGGATGCGAGCCTGCAACCGCTGGCCGGCTTCAGCGTGGAAGCGCGCGTCCTGTCGCGCAAGGACTACGGCTTCGGCCGCGAAGCCGAGTTCTCGCCAACCGACCTCGCCCTCGGCTGGGGCCGCATGGGGGATGATGCCGTGCTCGATCGTCTCGACATCAGGCAATCCTCGCGCTGGTACCGCTATCGCTGGCGCGGCGATCCGCCGATTCCACCCCGGGAGATCATCCGATCAAGCGCGAACATGCACATGATTCCTGCCGACCCGACCGTTGCCGCGGCGCTGCATGCGGTCCGCCCGGGCCAGCGCGTGCGCATCGATGGCTGGCTGGTGCAGGTCGATGCGAGCGATGGCTGGCACTGGCGCAGCTCGCTGACCCGCGAAGACACCGGCAGCGGTGCCTGCGAAGTGGTTTACGTCTGCTCCATTTCCCGCGAGTGACGGCGGTGCGCGCCGCAGGTGGGTTCGCGCCATGATGCCGGCCTTGAAACGCTTCCTGCTGCCGTGCGCGCTGGCCCTGGCGCTCCCCGCGATGCCGGTTTCCGCGGCGCACGGCGAAGTCGACATCGTCTTCGTCGGCGACGTGATGGTGGCCGAGATCCCCGGACAACTCATCGCGAAAGGCGTCGATCCGTTCGAACCGTTCAACGCGCTGCTGCAAAAGCACGACCTGCGCATCGGCAACCTCGAATGCGTGGTCGCCACCGGTGGCACGGCCGAGATCAAGCCCTTCACCTTCCGCGCCGACCCGGACGTGTTGCCGGTGCTGAAGAAGCATTTCGACGCGATGTCGGTGGCGAACAACCATTCCGGCGATTTCGGCAAGGCCGCCTTCGCCGAGGAACTCGGGCTGATGCGCAAGGCCGGCCTGCCTTTCTTCGGCGGCGGCGACGACTTGGCCGAAGCGCACAAGCCGGTGATCCTCGAACGCAACGGCATTCGCATCGCCCTGCTCGGTTACGTCGAGTTCAAGCCGCGCTCGTTCGAGGCCGGCGCGCACCTGCCCGGCGTGGCCTGGAGCGGCGAGGACGACCAGGTGATCGAGGACATCGCCGCCGCGCGCAGGGTTTACCACGCGGACATCGTGATCCCGTACATGCACTGGGGCTGGGAGGAAGAACCGAACCCCAGCCCGCGCCTGCGCGAATTCGCGCGGCGGATGATCGATGCCGGCGCCGACATGGTGGTCGGCGGCCATCCGCACGTGACCCAGGGCGCGGAAATGTACAAGGGCAAGCCGATCATCTACAGCCTCGGCAATTTCCTGTTCAACAGCTTCGACACCGAGGCGACCACGACCGGCTGGGTGCTGTCGGCGCGCATCGGCCGCGACGGCGTGCGCACATGGCGCAC
Source organism: Lysobacter lycopersici (assembly GCF_007556775.1). GTDB lineage: Bacteria > Pseudomonadota > Gammaproteobacteria > Xanthomonadales > Xanthomonadaceae > Pseudoluteimonas > Pseudoluteimonas lycopersici. The sequence continues at coordinate 2,524,445 of NZ_CP041742.1, read as the reverse complement.
CTACGTGGCGAAACTCGACGGCGACGGCGTTCCGCATCCCGCGTTCGACAAGCCGAGCCCCTGCGGTCGCGCCGGCGACAAGGACATCCGCACATGCGAGGGCGCGCCATGAAACGCATCACCGCGTTCGCATTGCTGGCGCTGGCCTGCACCGACGCAATGGCCACGGGCGTGCGCTGCCACGTCATCTACGGCGGCGAGAACTTCACCGTCGACGCGACGCCGACCAGCGATCCGTATCGCGGCGAAAACGTGAAGATCGGGCGCTATTTCGAATTCAAGCTGGTGTACGCGAAGTTGCCGGTGACAGGCGAATCGATCAAGGCCTATGTCTACGGCGTCTCCACCGGTACGCCGGTGCCGATCCACCAGGCCACGTGGTACCCGCCCTTCGATACGCGCAGCGAGACTTACGGTTTCACCGGTTTCCACTCGGTGTACGAACCGAGCAAGAGCAGCGAAATCCAGTACTGGTGCCAGTATTTCGCCGGCGAAATGCCGGCTCAGCCCGCGGCCGCGACGCCGACCGGGCAACTCACGCCGGTGCCGCCCAAGCCGCAATAACCCATCGGGTTCTTGGCCAGGTATTGCTGGTGCTCGTCCTCGGCGTAGTAAAACGCCGGTGCGGGAAACGCGATCTCGGTCGTGATGTCGCCGTAGCCCGCTTCGTGCAGTTTGCGCTGGAACGCCTCGCGGCTGGCGATGGCCGCGTCGTACTGCGCCTGCGTCGAGCAGAAAATCGCCGAACGGTATTGCGTGCCGGCATCGTTGCCCTGGCGCATGCCCTGGGTGGGATCGTGGCTTTCCCAGAATGTCTTGAGCAACGTGTCGAACGACACCTGCGCCGGATCCCAGGCGACCAGCACGATTTCGGCGTGCCCGGTTTCGCCGGAGCACACCTCGCGATAGGTCGGGTTCGGCGTGTAGCCGCCGGCGTAACCGACCGCGGTGGTGACCACGCCCGGCAGCGACCAGAACTTGCGTTCCGCGCCCCAGAAACAGCCCATGCCGAACTGCACGGTTTCGAGTCCGTCGAAATCGCCCTGGATCGGCCGGCCGTGCACGTGGTGCGCGTTACGCACCGGCATCGGCGTATCGCGGCCCGGCAAGGCCTTCGCCGGGTCGACCATGCGTTGCTTGTGGGCGCCGATGCCGAGCATGTCGTTCTCCTCGCGTGTGATGCAGCCGATGTGCGGGCGGTCCGCTCGCCGATCAAGCCGCTCCAATCAGGCGATCGGCTCGGAAATCGGTCGCTTTTTCATTCCCGCGACGAAAATCCCGGCCAGCGCGACGCCCAATCCCAGCCATTCCCGCCCACTGGCATCGTGGTGCAGCACCAGCACGTCCAGCAGGAACGCGACCAGCGGCTGCAACAGCAGCAACAGGCCGACCAGCGTGACCGGCAACCTGGCCATCGCCCGCGAGATCAGGCTCCACGCGAGGCAATGGCCAATGCCGGCCAACGCCAGCAGGATGGCGAGCGTGCGCAGGTCCGGGATGGCGAAGGAATGGCCTTCGGCGCGCACGACGATGCCGAGCAGCAGCGCGGTGCCGAACGCGGCGATGCACAGCACCTGTTCGGTCGAGGCCGCGCCGGGCGCGTCGCAATCGGCTTCGGACTGGCTGCGCTTGAGCGTGAGGTTGTAGACCGCGTAGCAGACGCCGGTGCCCAGCCCCAGCCACACGCCCCAACGGTATTCGGCCGGCAGCGAAGCCCAGTCGCCGCCGAGCAGCAGCCACAGGCCGAACGCGGTCAGCCCCAGCCCGGCGACGAAGGCCGCACCGATGCGTTCGCCGAACAGCAGCGCGCCGGCCAGCGCCATGAAGAACACCTGCGCGTTGCCGAGCAATGTCGCCAGCCCGGGACCGACGATCAGGATGCTGCGGTGCCAGAGCCACAGGTCGGCGGCGAAGGCGCAGGCCGGCAGCGCCAGCCATGCCCAGGCCCGCGCAGGAATCGGCTTCCAGCCGCGGTAGAACGTCACCATCGCCGCGAACAGCACGCCCGCCAGGGCCATGCGCCAGAACGCGGACACCGTCGGCGGCAAGCCGCTGATCCGCACCATCAGGCCGTTGCTGCCGATCAGGCAGGCGCCGAGCAGCATGCGCACCAGCGCGGTCCGGCGCTGCGCCTCGGCGCCGCCGGGAAGTTCGTCGACCGGCGTCGCCATGCCCATGCGGGAAGGATAACCGCGGGCGCGCAGACGCTAAACTGCGCGTCTTCCCACGAATGTCCCGCGCATGTCCGCCCCGCACGACCCGACCATCGACGCCACGCCGGAGAAGACAGACTTCATCCGCAACATCGTTCGCGAGGACCTCGCCAGCGGCAAGCACGCGGCGATCCGCACGCGCTTCCCGCCGGAACCGAACGGTTACCTGCACATCGGCCATGCCAAGGCGATCTGCCTGGACTTCGGCATCGCGTCCGAGTTCGGCGGCGACTGCAACCTGCGCCTGGACGACACCAATCCCGCGAAGGAAGACCCGGAGTACGTGCGCGCCATCCAGGACGACGTGGATTGGCTGGGCTACGACTGGCATTCGCTGCGGCATGCGTCGGATTATTTCGACGTGCTCTACCTCGCCGCGGAAAAGCTGATCCGCCAGGGCGATGCCTACGTCGACGACCTCGATGCGGAACAGGTGCGCGCCTACCGCGGCACCCTGACCGAGCCGGGCCGCAATTCGCCGTTCCGCGATCGTTCGGTCGAAGAGAACCTCGACCTGTTCCGGCGCATGCGCGCGGGCGAGTTTCCGGACGGCGCGCGCACCTTGCGCGCCAGGATCGACATGGCCAGCGGCAACATCAACCTGCGCGACCCGGCGCTGTACCGGATCAAGCACGTCGAGCACCAGAACACCGGCGACAAGTGGCCGATCTACCCGATGTACGACTTCGCGCATTCGCTCAGCGACGCGGTCGAGGGCATCACCCATTCGCTATGCACGCTGGAATTCGAGGACCACCGCCCGCTGTACGACTGGTGCGTGGACAAGGTGGACCTGGCGCATTCGCCGGAACTGGTGAAGCCGCTGACCGATGCCGGCCTGCCGTTCGAGGCCGCCAAGCCGCGCCAGATCGAATTCTCGCGCTTGAATTTCAACTGGCTGGTGATGAGCAAGCGCAAGCTGCTGCAGCTGGTCGAGTCCGGCCGCGTCGACGGCTGGGACGATCCGCGCATGCCGACGTTGCAGGGCATCCGCCGCCGCGGCTACACGCCGAGCGCGTTGCGCCTGATGGTGGATCGCGTCGGCATCAGCAAGCAGAACTCGCTGCTCGATATTTCGATCCTGGAAGGCGCATTGCGCGACGACCTCGATGCGCACGCACCGCGGCGCATGGCGGTGATCGATCCGCTGAAGATGGTGCTGACCAATCTCGACCCAGGCCACGAGGAAACTCTGGCGTTCTCCAACCATCCGAAGGACGCGACACAGGGCGAACGCCGCATCCCGTTCTCGCGCGAACTGTGGATCGAGCGCGAGGACTTCGAGGAAGTGCCGCCGCCCGGCTTCAAGCGCCTGACCGTCGGTGGCGACGTGCGCCTGCGCGGCGCCGGCATCGTGCGTTGCGACGAGGTGGTGAAGGACGAATCCGGCAAGGTGATCGAGCTTCGGTGCACGCTGGATCCGGAATCTCGCCCCGGCATGGAAGGCGCCAACCGCAAGGTCAAGGGCACCATCCACTGGGTCAGCGCGAAGCATGGCGTGCCGGCGGAAATCCGACTGTACGACCGCCTGTTCACCGTGCCTGATCCCGACAACGACGAGGGCGGGAAAACCTACGTCGATTACCTGAATCCGGATTCGCGCAAAGTCGTGACCGGTTACGTCGAACCCGCGGCCGCGAACGCCGTGCCGGAGCAGGGCTTCCAGTTCGAACGCGTCGGCTATTTCGTCGCCGACCGCTACGACCACAAGCCGGATGCGCCGGTGTTCAACCGCAGCGTGACCCTGCGCGATACCTGGAACGCGAAAGCCTGATGCTGTACGCGCAAGTCCACCTCACGCTTCCGGCCTGGGTGCACGAGGCCGTGGACGCCATGCGCACCTATCCGTCCGACGCGGACAAGGTCGCGCTTGCCATCGCGTTGTCGAAGCGCAACATCGAGCATGACACCGGCGGCCCATTCGGTTCCGCGGTGTTCGGCCCGGACGGCCGCATCATCGCCGTCGGCGTGAATCGCGTGGTGCCGCACGCCTGCTCGGTCGCGCACGCGGAAATGATGGCCTACATGCTTGCGCAGGGACGCACGCAACGGCTGCGCCTGAACCGCGATGCGGACGACGATTCACCGATTGGCCCGATCACGCTCGCGACCTCGTCGCAGCCCTGCTGCCAGTGCTATGGCGCGACGGTCTGGGCCGGCATCGACCGACTGCTGATCGGCGCGCGCGCGGAAGACGTGATGGAACTCACCGAGTTCGACGAAGGCCCGTTGCCGGCGGACTGGATCGGCGAACTGAACGCACGCGGCATCGAGGTCGTGCGCGACATCGAGCGCGACGCGGCCCGCGCGGTGCTGCGCGCCTACGGCGAGAGCGGCGGCGCGCGTTACTGAACGCCGGCTTTCGACAAACCAATTCGCGTTCAGTTGCGGTTGCGCCGATTTAACCCGGCCTTGATCGCCGCGGTCGTAGCGTGCGGTCACCCAGCCCACGGAGGCCTCACGATGAAGACGCACATCCGCAATACGCAGCGCCTGCTCCCGATCGCCCTGCTTGCCGCAATGGCGTGCGCGCCGGCGTTCGCGCAAAGCACCAACGCGCAGGTCGAGACCCAGACCGACGCCCAGTCCAAGGCCGCGACCAACGACGCGACGCAAGCCGACCAGTCGGCACAGGACGCATCGATCGCCGCGAACGCAGCGGTGAAGGCGAGCATGGCGCCGGCGCCGACCGCCGATGCCGCGGCAACCGCCGCGAACCAGGCTTCGGCTGCGCAAGCCGCTGCCGTCATGGCACAACAGGCCTCGACGGATGCGCAGGCGGGCGCGGAGCAGGCCCAGGCCGCGAATGCCGTCGCGAACTACGGAGTGAACAAGGGCGATGCCTCCGCGCAGGCCAGCATGGGCGCCGCCACCGCCGCTTCGGCGGCAAGCGATGCGCAGGCCGCCGCGGCATCCGCGCAGGATGCGGCGAGCGCCGCGCAGGCCGCGATGACCCCGCCGCCGCCCCAGCCGGTAGTCGCCGCCACCAATACGCGCACCGTGGTGATCCATTCGGTGCCGAGCGGCCAGAGCGTGACCCTGACGGTTCCCGCCAACAGCAACTGATCCCGTCACGCGATGCATCGGAACGCCCCGCGCGCGCGGGGCGTTCCTGTTCGCGGCTCAGAGTCCGGACGCGTGGCGCCAAAGCGCCGATGCCACCGGCGGCAACTTCCCGGCGATGCCCAGCGCATGGCCACGCAGCAGGGTCGGCCACAAGGCGTCGTTGCTGTAGACGCGATTGATCGCATCGAACGCGTGCGCCGCGAGCGCATTCTCGCTGCGTCGTTGTCGTGCCCAACGTCGCAGGCGATGCGGCGAATCCCACGCCAACCGCCGCGATTGCGCGGCCGCGATCGAATCGCGCAGCGCGGCGACATCGCGCAGGCCGAGGTTCACGCCCTGCCCCGCCAGCGGATGCACCACGTGGGCGGCATCGCCGGCCAGCAGCACGCGGCCTTCGCACAGGGAATCCGCGAGTTGCCGGCGCAACGGGAACGCCGCGCGCTTCGATGCGACCCGCACCGCGCCGAGGCGCGCTTCGAATGCTTGCGCCAGTTCTTCGCCGAACGCCGCATCGTCCAGCGCCAGCACGCGCGCGGCTTCGTCGTTGGGCAGGCTCCACACGATGGAACTGAGGCCATCGCCGCAGGGAAGGAACGCCAGCGGGCCGCCGGGCAGGAAGCGCTGCCAGGCCGTGGCTTCGTGCGGCAATGCAGTTTCGACATAGGCGACCACGCCGCGTTGCGCATGGTCGTGCGCATCCACTTCGATGCCGGCCAGCGCGCGCACCGCGGAATCGCCACCGTCGGCGGCGATGGCGATGCGCGCTTCGAGCACGCGCCCTGAATCCAGTCCGAGTCGGACGCCGCGCTCATCCTGCATGAGCGATTCGACTTTCGCCGGACACAGTACTTCGACGCCGGCCGCCGGCAACGCCGACGATAACGTGTCGACGAGCAGGCCGTATTCGACGATCCAGCCGAGTTCGCGCCGACCCAGCGCATCGGCATCGATGTCGAGTTCGCCGCCGCCCGCGGCATCCCACACCCGCATGCGCCGGTAAGGTTCGATGCGCGATTCGCGAATCGACTTCCAGATGCCGAGCGCATCAAGCAACGCGGCGTTGTCCGGCGCGAACGCATACACGCGCAGGTCGCGTTGCGAAGCGTCCCAACGCGACGGTTCGCGTGCTTCGACCAGTGCGACATCGAGGCCGAGTTTGGCCAGCGCCAGCGCGCAGGCGGCGCCGACCACGCCGCCGCCGACCACCACCGCGTCGCGCATGCCGCGCTTCATGCGCGACCCCGGCACAGTTCCGGTACGTCGCCGCGATAACCCATCGCGCCGCCGACCAGACGCGCCTGCAGCGAAGGCGAACGGTCGACCGCGAACCAGCCGAATGCGCGCAGGGCCGACAGGTCTTCGTTCGAAGTGAAGCGCGCGAGCCCGTCGGAGAAGGCGAGCGTGCGTTCGCGATCCTCGCGCCGGCGTGCCGCGTAGCGTTCGAGCAGACCGTCCCCGGCAGCCTCGATGCCTTCGGCCTCGAGCATCTCCGCCAGCGTCAGCGCATCGCGCAGGCCGAGGTTGAAGCCCTGCGCGCCGACCGGATGCAGGCTTTGCGCCGCATTGCCGACCAGCACCACGCGCGGCGCATGCAGCGCATCGGCGACGATGCGTTGCGCCGGATACGCGCTGCGCGGGCCGACCTCGAGGAATCGCCCGGCGCGCCAGCCGAAGGCGCGCTGCACGCGCGCGAGGAAGGCCGCGTCGTCGAGCGCGGCGACTTCGCCGGCTTCGTCTTCCGCGACCGCATGCACCAGGCCGTAGTGGCGATCCCCGCGCGGCAGCAGCGCGGTCGGTCCATGCTCGCCGAAGCGTTCGTAGGCGGTGCCGTCCGGCGCACGTTCGCTGCGCAGGCGCGCGACGAACAATCGTTGGCCGTAGTCGTGGCGCTGCGCACCGATGCCGAGCGCATTGCGCACTGCGCTGTCCGCACCGTCAGCGGCGACGAGCAGGCGCGTGGAAAGCATGCGTTCACCGGATTCATCCGAGATGCGGATGCGCCTCCATCCGGGATCAGATTCGCCGAGGCCGAGGAAACGCGCAGGCCGATAACGCTGCAGGTTCGGCAAGGCCTGCAGTCGCGTTTCCAGCGCATCGCCGAGGTCGCGGGCGACCACGACCCGGCCGAATGCTTCGCGACCGTAGTCTCCGGCGCGCAGCAGCACGCGACCGAAGTCCCCGTTCCGGCTGACGTGGATGCGGCGGATTTCGCCGCTGGGCGCGCGCAGCGCCGGCAACACGCCGAGCGCATCGAGCGCGTTGACGCTGGCTTCGGCCAGGCTGAGGTTGCGCTGGTCGAACACTTCCGGCAGGCGCGCGGCCGGCGTGGCCTCGACCATGACCACGTCGAGGCCGCTGCGCTCCAGCGCCAGCGCGAGGCTGGCGCCGACCAGCCCGCCGCCGACGATGACGACGTCGTGATGGCCGCTGTTGGCGAGGTCGTGGGGGGGCATTGCGTTATGCTAGCGGTTCCCGTGAAAAACAGACGCGCACGACGATGAATCGCCCCGCCTCCACCGCCAGTTTCGCCCCGGGCCCGCTGTTGCTGGCCGTGCTGATCTTCGTCGCTGCGCTGACCCGCCTGTTGCCGCATCCGCCGAACTTCTCGCCGGTCGAGGCCATCGCGCTGTTCGGCGGCGCGTATTTCGCGAATCGCGCGTGGGCCGTGCTGGTGCCGCTGGCCGGTTTGCTGATCTCCGATCTCGCGCTCGGCGCGCTGAACGGCGGCACCTACCTGCAGTACTTCAGCACCGCGACCTACCTGCCCAGCCTGCTCGCGATCTACGCCTGCGTCGCGTTGTGCAGCCTGCTCGGCTTCGGCCTGCGCGGCCGCGTCAACGGCACGCGCGTGCTCGGCTATTCGCTCGCCGGTTCGGTGCTGTTCTTCGTGCTCAGCAACTTCGCGACCTGGCTCACCGCGATCGTCGTGCCCGGCTATCCGGCCTGCAATGCCGGCCTCGGCGCCTGCTACGTCGCCGGCATCCCGTTCTTCCAGTGGACCGTGCTCGGCACGCTGTTCTACTCGGCGCTGCTGTTCGGCGGCTTCGCGCTGCTGCGGCGCAAGCTGCCGGCGCTGCGTCCGCAGACGGTTTGAAGCAGTTGGGAGTTGGTGGCTCGTAGTTGGTAGAAGCTTTCTCACGAACCACCAACGACCAACCACCAACCGCATGGGAAACCGCCTCTCCAAGATCTACACCAAGACCGGCGACGACGGCACGACCGGCCTCGGTGACGGCACGCGCGTGGCCAAGGATTCCGCGCGCGTCGCCGCCTACGGAACCGTCGACGAGGCGAATTCGGCGATCGGCGTCCTGCTCGCCGCATCATTGCCTGACGCGATCCGCGACCAGCTCGTGTCGATCCAGCACCAGATGTTCGACCTCGGCGGCGAACTGTGCATTCCCGGCTACGCGGCGATCGACGATGCCGACGTGGAGCGGCTGGAACAATGGCTCGACGCGCACAACGCCGACCTGCCCGCGCTCAAGGATTTCATCCTGCCCGGCGGCGGCGAAGCCGCGGCGCGCTGCCACCTCGCGCGCACCATCGTGCGCCGCGCCGAACGCGAGGCGGTGACGCTATCGCACCACGACGCGGTGCGGCCGCAGGCGATTCGCTACCTCAACCGGCTTTCCGACCTGCTGTTCGTGCTCGCCCGCGTGCTCGGCCGCGCCGACGGCCACGGCGAAGTCCTGTGGAACCACGAGCGCCGGCGTTGAATGCGGCCGAATTCAGGCTGTACTCGCATCCCGCGTGCCTTGCGCACGATACCGGTGAAGGCCACCCCGAACGCCCCGCGCGCCTGATTACAGTATTGGCTGCGCTCGCGGCGCAGTTTCCGGGCGTCATACGCCATGATGACCATGCGCCGCGCGCATCGATCGAGGAACTGTCGCGCGTGCATGCGCCGCACTACATCGCGCAAGTGCTGGAAACGCAACCCGGCGCCGACCTGCACTGGCTGGATGCCGACACCGCGCTTTCGCCCGGCAGCGCCGAAGCCGCGTTGCGCGCCGCGGGCGCGGTGGTCGCGGCGACCGACTGGGTGCTCGGCGGCGAAAACCGGCGCGCGTTCTGCGCGGTGCGCCCTCCCGGCCACCACGCCGAACCGGCGGCGGCGATGGGCTTCTGCCTGTTCGACAACGTCGCGGTCGGTGCCGCGCACGCCTTCGCCGCGCATGGCGTCGAACGCATCGCCATCGCCGATTTCGACGTGCACCACGGCAACGGCACGCAGGCGATCTTCGAACGCGAGCCGCGGCTGCTGTTCGTCGACACCCACCAGATGCCGCTCTATCCCGGCACCGGCGCGGCGGCCGAAACCGGCGTCGGCAACATCGCCAATGCGCCGTATCCGCCGCTGAGCAGCGGCGCGGACGTGCGCGCCTTGTGGCGGGACGCGCTGTTGCCGCGACTGGATGCGTTCGCGCCGTCTGTGCTGTTCGTGTCCGCCGGCTTCGACGCGCACCGCGACGACCCATTGGCGCAGGGGCTGCTCGACGCGGACGACTTCGGCTGGATCACCGCACAACTGGTCGAAATCGCGAATCGGCACGCGAACGGGCGCATCGTGTCCACGCTCGAAGGCGGCTACGACCTCGCCGCGCTCGCCGCAAGCGCGGTCGCCCACGTCGCCGCGTTGCGTGGCTGATCAGCGCGCGGCGTCGGCTTGGAAATCCAGCGTCGCGGTATCGATGCAGTAGCGCAGCCCGGTCGGCGCCGGGCCGTCGGGGAACAGATGCCCGAGGTGCGATTCGCAACGCGCGCACCATACTTCGCCGCGATGCGTGCCGTGGTTGTCGTCCGCGTGCTCACTGACCGCGACATCGCCGGCAGGCCGGGTGCAACTGGGCCAGCCGGTGCCTGAATCGAACTTGTCCGCTGAATCGGACAGCGGATAGCCGCAAGCGGCACAACGGCATTGCCCGGCCTGTTTGTGGTTCCACCAGCGCCCGCTGAACGGGGATTCGGTCGTGCAACAGCGGCAAACCGTGTATTGCTCAGGCGAAAGTTGCCCGCGCCATTCCTCGTCGCTGCGGCGGATCGGGTCGTTGGCCACGGCGTGCTCCTGAATGGGCCCGTGTCCCAAGGCGGCGGCCGCGTTGCCCGGGTGCAAGGGTTCCGGCAAGCTAACGGTCGTTTTTCCGCCGCCGGATGGAACGCGTGCGCCGAAGCCTTCGCCTGCTCCCCCTGTCGCTGCTGATCGCAGCCTGCTTGCCCGCTTGGGCCGACGACGACATGCAGCCGAACTGGGGCTTGTGCCCGGTCGGGGACGCGGTTCCCGCCTTCCCCGAAACCCAGCCGGCCCCGGCGCCTGCCACCGACGCGCAGGCGACCGATACCGGCGCGGCCAATGCCGGTCTCGTCGACGCGAATGCCGGCGCGACGCAGGCCCCGGCGAAAACCGGGCCGAAGCTGACCTCGGAGCAACGCCTGCAATTGCCGACCGATATTTCCGGCGACCAGATTTCCGGAATAGAAGGCAGCGATACCACGTTCAGCGGCCACGTCGTGCTGACCCGCGGCGACCAGTTCCTCGCGACCGACCACCTGACCTCCAACAGCGAGACCGGCAATTACAGCGCCGACGGGAGCGTCCGCTACCAGGATTCCGGGATCCGCCTGGTGGCGAAGAGCGCCGAAGGCAACCAGGACCAGGACACCCACCAGCTCGACGACGTGCGCTACCAGTTGATCTCGCGGCGCGGCAACGGCGGCGCCGAGCGCGCGGAAATGCACGGCAGCGACGGCAAGCTCTACGGTTCGACCTACTCCACCTGCCCGCCCGACGACCGTCGCTGGGAACTCCGCGCCAAGCAGATCGACATCGATACCGACAGTGGCATGGGCGTGGCCCACGACGCCACCCTGCGCGTCGGCAAGGTGCCGGTGCTCTACGTGCCGTGGTTCACCTTCCCGATCGACAACCGCCGGCGCACCGGCCTGCTCTACCCGACGATCGGTTCCTCCAGCCGCAACGGCTTCGACTGGCGCCAGCCGATCTATTTCAACCTCGCGCCGAACTACGACCTGACCCTGACCCCGCGCTACATGAGCGACCGCGGCCTGCAGCTCGGGACCGAATTCCGCTACCTGCTGCCGCACGGCCGCGGCACGCTGGACATGGACTACCTGCCCTCGGACAAGCTGACCGACCGCGAGCGCGACGAGGAAATCGCCCAGGGCATCCCCGAGGACAACCGCCGCGTCGACAACCGCGGCATGTTCCGCTTCGACGCCACGCAGGACCTGTCGGACCACTGGCAGGCGCGTTCCAGCCTGGTCTGGATCAGCGACCCGCGTTACCTCGAGGACGCGAGCAACAACGTCAACGGGCTCACTGCGTTCCGCCTCAAGAGCACCGTCGGCATCTTCGGCAACGGCCGTTATTGGCAGGCCGGCATCAGCGCCGAACGACCGGTCCTCGCGGACTACACGCTCGCCGAGCGCAACCTCCCCTACGGCCGCTTGCCGCGCCTGTTCGCCGAATGGGAACAGCCCTTCGGCAAGCACTTCGTGGCCGGCGTCGATACCGAATTGGTCCGTTTCCAGCACAACGATTCCGATCTCCTTCCGGGCGGGTCGCGATTCGACCTGAAGCCCTACGTCAGCATGCCGTTCGAAGGCGACAGCTGGTTCGCGACCCCGACGCTTGCATGGCGCTACACCGGCTACCGGCTCGACGACGACCTCGCAAACAAGCTCGGCGGCAATGCCAGCCCGAGCCGCAGCCTGCCGATCGCCAGCTTCGATGCCGGGATGTATTTCGATCGCGACATGGACGTGCGCGGGCACGGGTTCATACAGACCCTCGAGCCGAGGATTTTCTACCTCTACGCGCCGTACCGCGACCAGACCGACCTGCCCCTGTTCGACACGCGGGCAATGACCTTCAGCTGGGGCTCGCTGTTCCGCGACAACAGCTTCACCGGCGCGGATCGGCAGACCAATGCCAACCAGGTGACCGTCGCGCTCTCGAGCCGATTCCTGCGGCAGTCCGACGGCTTCGAGAAACTGGTGCTCAACCTCGGCCAGATCCGCTATTTCGATCCGCCGCAGGTATCGACGAACAGCACGATTCCGGCGGAACGCAGCCAGTCGCGGTGGGTCGCGGACGCGACGTATGCGGTCAACGACCGCTGGAGCATGAACGGTTCCTACCAGTGGGATCCGACCGACAAGCGCCAGTACCTCGCCAGTTTCAGCACCCGTTACCTGATCGGGGAGGATGGCGTCGCCAACCTGGGTTACCGCTATCGGCGCGACGTGCTCGAACAGGCCGATCTCTCGTTCCTGTACCCGATCAACGCTTCCTGGAGCCTGGTCGGCCGCTATTACTACTCGTTCTACCGCAATCCGAGCACGGGCGACGAACCCGGCCTGCTCGAAGGCATCGCCGGCGTGCAATGGGACAGCTGCTGCCTCGCGGTGCGCGTTGTCGCCCGCCGCTACGTGCAGAACCGCAGCGGCGACATGAACAATGCCATCCAGTTCGAAGTCGAACTGAAAGGCCTGGGCTCGGGCGGTGCCGACACGAGGTCGCGCCTGCGCCGTGCTATCCTCGGATACGACCGGGACGACCTCTACCTGATCCCGCCCGCATCCGTCGGCGTCGACAACGACGCCCTCGACGACGACGCCCCCGATACCCTGCCATGAAGACACTGCTCGCCAGCCTGCTTGCCGCCTGCCTGCTCGCCGGGAACGCGTTCGCGCAAACCGTCCAGCCCATCGACCGCATCGTCGCCGTTGTCAACGACGACGTGGTCCTGCAGAGCGAACTCGATCGCGCCATCCAGAACATCCAGAACCAGTACGCCAAGCAACCGAACGCGCAGCTTCCGCCGGCGGACGTACTGCGCAAGCAGGTGCTCGAGCGCCTAGTCATGGTCCGGTTGCAGGTGATGCAGGCCTCGCAACAGGGCATCCGCGTCAGCGACCAGGACGTCGACGCCGCCATCGCCGGCGTGGCGAACCAGAACCACCTGAGCGTCGACCAGTTGCGCGCCAACCTCGGCACCGAGGGGCTCGACTACGCGTCCTTCCGCGATTCGATCCGCGATGAAATCGCGATCCAGCGCCTGCGCCAGCGCTATGCGCAGACCAGCATCAGCGTCAGCGACGCCGAGGTCGACGCCGCGATGGCGACCCAGGCCAACAGCGCCCAGTACCACCTCGCGCACCTGCTCGTGGCGTTGCCGGAAAACCCGACGCCCGAACAGATCGACGTCGCGCAGAAGAAGATCGAAGGCGTGAAGGGCCTGATCGACCGCGGCGAGATGGATTTCGCCACGGCCGCGGCGCGCTACTCCGACAGCCAGAATGCGCTGGAAGGCGGCGACCTCGGCTGGCGCAGCGCCGACGAGATCCCGACCGCATTCGCGAACATGATCAGCGGCATGAAGGCCGGCCAGGTGATCGGTCCGATCCGCGGCGCCAGCGGATTCCAGCTGGTCCAACTGGTCGAAACGCGCAGCGCCGCGGACGCGCCCGCCGGCGCCGCCCAGATGGTGACCCAATACCAGGCCCGCCACATCCTCGTGCGCGTGGACGACAAGACCAGCGATGCCGATGCCAAGGCCAGGATCGACACCCTGCGCGCGCGCATCGCCGGCGGAGCGGATTTCGCGACGGTGGCGCGCGAGAATTCCGACGACCTGAGCACCAAGCCGAACGGCGGCGACCTCGGCTGGTTCAATGCCGACGCCTTCGGACCGGATTTCGGCGCGCAGGTGTCGGGCTTGCAGGACGGCCAGGTCTCCCAGCCATTCAAGACCCAGGCGGGCTGGCACATCGTCCAGCGCGAAGGTTCGCGCCAGGTGGATGCCACCGACGAGAACCGTCGCGCCCAGGTCCGCGAGTCGATCGGCCAGCGCAAGCTCGAGGAATCCTGGTCGCGCTACCTGCAGCAGCTGCGCGGCGAGGCCTACGTCGACATCCATCCCGCAGACGACGGCGCTGCAAGCCCCAACGGCGGCTGAGGTGTTCCGCCCGAGGCTGGCGCTGGTTCCGGGCGAGCCGGCCGGCGTCGGTCCCGAACTCTGCGCGCGCATCCTCGCCGGCGCGCATCCCGCCGAACTCGTGGTTTACGGCGATGCAGGCGCACTGCGCGAATCCGCGGCGAAGCTCGGCATCGCACTGCCCGCATTCCCCGCGGTCGAATTCCCGAACGCGATTGCGGCCACGCCCGGCCAGCCCGATCCGCGCAACGCCGCCGCGGTGATCGCCGCGCTCGAAGCGGCCGCGCGCGATTGCCTCGATGGCCGCATCGACGGCCTCGTCACCGGCCCGGTGCACAAGGCCAACATCAACGCCGCCGGCATCGCCTACACCGGCACCACCGAATTGCTCGCGAAGCAAGCCAGGCGCGACGTGGTGATGATGCTGGCGCGCCCGGGATTGCGCGTCGCGCTCGCGACGACGCATTTGCCGCTGCGCGCGGTTCCCGACGCGATTTCGCAAGCCTCGCTGGAAACGACCTTGCGCGTGCTGCATGCCTCGCTGCGGACGGACTTCGGCATCGCATCGCCGGTGATCGCGGTGCTCGGCCTGAACCCGCACGCGGGCGAAGACGGCGTGCTCGGCCGCGAGGAAATCGAAACGATCCACCCCATGCTCGCGAAACTGCGCAACGAAGGTTTCGACCTGCGCGGCCCGCTGCCGGCCGATACCGCGTTCCTGCCGGACAAGCTGCCCGGATTCGACGCGGTGCTGGCGATGTACCACGACCAGGGCCTGCCGGTGCTGAAATCGACCGGCATCGAACACGCGGTGAACATCACCCTCGGCCTGCCCTACCCGCGCGTCGCGGTCGACCATGGCACCGCACTCGACATCGCAGGCAAGGGCATCGCCGATCCATCCAGCCTGTTCGCCGCCATCGCCGAATGCGCGCGCATGGCCGCGCATCGCAAGAGCGCGTCGTGATGGAAACCATCGGCTTCGACGATTTCCTGAAAGTGGAACTGCGCGTGGGCCGCGTGCTGTCCGCAGAAGTTTTCGCCACGGCACGCAAGCCCGCCTATGTGCTGCAAGTGGATTTCGGCGCGGAACTCGGCGTGCTCAAGTCCAGCGCACAGATCACCGTGCATTACCGGCCGGAGGAACTGGTCGGTCGGCTCGTTGTCGGCGTGGTGAATTTCCCGAAGAAACAGATCGGCCCGTTGATGTCCGAATGCCTCGTCACCGGCTTCCACGATGCCGACGGCGCGGTGGCGCTGTGCGTGCCGGACCGCGACGTGCCGCTCGGGACGAAGTTGCTGTGAACCGTCACGCCGACCGCGACGCCGACGGCTTCCAACGCGACGCCAAGAAGCACCTCGGCCAGAACTTCCTGCACGAACGCGGCGTGATCGAACGCATCGTGCAGGCGATCGATCCGCAGCCGGGCGACGCCATCGTCGAGATCGGCCCGGGCCAGGGCGCTTTGACCTTTCCGCTGCTGGATCGCCACGGCGCGCTGACCGCGATCGAATTCGACCGCGACCTGCACGCGCCGCTGCAGGCCGCCGCGCGCGAACACGGCGACTTGAAGCTGATCGAAGGCGACGTGCTCGGCGTGGATTTCACCGCGCTCGCGGCCGAACTCGGCGTCGAAAAGATCCGCCTGGCCGGCAACCTGCCCTACAACCTCAGCTCGCCGATCCTGTTCCATGCGCTGGACCACGCGAATGCCATTCGCGACATGCACTTCATGCTGCAGAAGGAAGTGGTGGAACGCATGGCCGCGCCGCCCGGCAACAAGGTCTATGGCCGCCTGAGCGTGATGCTGCAGGCGTATTGCACGGTCACGCCTCTGTTCACCGTTCCGCCGGGCGCGTTCCGGCCCGCGCCCAAGGTGGATTCGGCGGTGGTGCGGCTGCTGCCGCGCGCGGCCGATTCGATAGGCATCGACGATCGTGCGCGCTTCGCCGCCATCGTCCGCGCCGCCTTCGGCCAGCGCCGCAAGACCCTGCGCAACGCGCTCGCCGGCACGATGGAAGCCGAAACCATCGCCGCAGCCGGGCTGGATCCCGGCGCGCGCGCGGAACAGCTGTCCGTCGCCGAGTTCGTTCGCCTCGCTGGCTTCCGCGCCGCATGAACCCCGCCTTCGCACGCCCCGCGCTTACACTATGCGCATGGACGAGCATTCCGATTACGCGCTGGAAATCAGCGTGGCCACGCAATTCCTCGACGAACAGTCCGATCCGGACGGCGAACGCTACGTATTCGCCTACACCATCCGCATCCGCAACCTCGGCCGCCTGCCGGCGCAGTTGCTTGACCGCCACTGGGTGATCACCGACGGCAACGGCAAGGTCGAGGAAGTGCGCGGCGAAGGCGTGGTCGGCGAACAGCCGCGGCTGGAACCCGGCGAAGCCTTCACCTACACCTCTGGCGCGGTGCTGGAAACCGCGGTCGGGACGATGCAGGGCAGCTACCACATGAGCGGCGACGACGGCACCGAGTTCGATGCGCCGATCCCGCCGTTCACCCTCGCCGTGCCGCGCACCCTGCACTGATGGCGACTTGGGCGACATGACCGTCTGGGCCATCGGCGACCTACAGGGCTGCCTCGATCCCACCCGGCGCCTGCTCGATGCGATCAGGTTCGATCCGGCGCAGGACCGCTTGTGGTTCTGCGGCGACCTGGTCAATCGCGGCGGTGAATCGCTGGAAACGCTGCGGCTGGTGCATTCGCTGCGCGACAGCTGCGTGGTCACCCTCGGCAACCACGACCTCTCGCTGCTGGCCATCGCCGAGCGCGAGCCGGACGAGCAGCGCAAGGTCAACCCGGACCTGCAATCGGTGCTGTTCGCCGACGACCGCGACGAACTGCTCGACTGGCTGCGCGGCCAGCCGCTGATGCACGTCGACCGTGCGCTCGGCTGGGCGATGGTGCATGCCGGCCTCGCGCCGAAGTGGACCATTTCGATGGCCGAACGCCATGCGCACGAGGTCGAGTTGCGCCTGCGCGGCGACGACCGGCGCAAGTTGCTGCGCAACATGTATGGCGACGAGCCGATGTGGTCGCCGCGCCTCGCCGGCAACGAACGCGACCGCGCGATCATCAACGTGTTCACGCGCATGCGTTACTGCAGCCCGCGCGGACGCATCGATTTCGACGAGAAGGGCACGCCAGGCGCGCAGCAGCCCGGGCTCTATCCCTGGTACGAAGTGCCCGGCCGCGCCGAACGCGACCTGCGCATCGTCTGCGGCCACTGGAGCGCGCTCGGCCTGATGATCGCCCACGGCGTGCACGCCATCGACACCGGCGCGGTCTGGGGCGGCAAGCTCACCGCGCTGCGCCTCGATACCGACGAACTGCGCGTGGTGCAGGTACGGGGGCGCGACGTACCGGCTGCACCGCCGAAGCCGCGCAAGTCGCAATCACGCAGGCGCGACCAGCGCCGCAAGCGCGGCAAGGCGTCCGCCTGAGACGCGGGATCGCGTTAGCATCTGCCAGGGGGACAACGCGGAGGCTCGATGGCGTTCCTGTCCGAATTGCGCAGGCGCAAGGTCTTCCAGGTGGCCATCGGCTACCTCGCGGTGGCCTGGCTGCTGGTGCAGGTCACGGCCACCATCCTCCCCGCGTTCGACCTGCCGGTCTGGGCGTTGCGCCTGGTCGTCCTGCTGTTCGCCCTCGGGTTTCCCGTCGCCGTGCTCATGGCCTGGGCGCTGGAACTCACGCCGGAAGGCGTGAAGCTCGACGTGAGCACCTCCGGCGGCAAACGCATGCTCGCGATCGCGGCCGTGCTCATGGCCATCGCGCTCGGATGGTTCTTCCGTGGCCACGTGCTCCCGAAGCCGCATGTCGCGCAAGCCCCCGCCGCGGTTGCGGCATCCGCGCAAGCGGATCGGGCATCGGCGGACGAACGTTCCATCGCGGTGCTGCCGCTGGTCAACGCCAGCAAGGACCCGGAGCAGCAATTCTTCTCCGACGGCCTTTCCGAAAACCTGATCGACACGCTGTCGCGATTCGATGGATTGAAAGTGATCGGCCGCATGTCCTCGTTCCAGTTCCGCGACGACAAGGGCGACAGCGCGGCCATCGGCGCGAAGCTGGGCGCGGCCTACCTGCTCAGCGGCAGCGTGCAGCACGCGGGCGACCTGGTGCGCATCAGCGCATCGCTGGTCAGGGCCGCCGACGGCAGCACGTTGTGGGCCGAACACTACGACCGCCCCTACAAGGATCTGTTCAAGCTGCAGGACGAAATCACCAATGCCGTGGCCGGCGCCCTGCAGGCAAGGCTGCTGTCGCCCGAGGCGGCCGCGCGACAAGACGACCGGCCACCCAGCGGCAACATCGAGGCCTACAACGCCTACTTGCAAGGCCTGACGTATTGGCACAACGAGGATTTCCGCAATGCGGCCGAGTACATGACCCGGGCCGTACAGCTCGACCCGGGCTATGCGATGGCTTGGGCGCACCTGTCCGGATCGTGGAGCACCGTTGCCGCGTTCCGGGACACGTCCCCCGAGGTCGCCAGCGAACACATGCGCATCGCCCGCCTCGCGGCGGACAAGGCGCTGCAACTGGCGCCGGAACTGGGCCCGGCCAACGCGGCTCTCGCCTACCTGAAGGTCTACCACCTCGATCACCAGGGCGCCTTGGCCGGGTGTCGGCGTTCCGTGCAATTGGCGCCGAAGGATGGCACCGTCCTCAATGGTTGCGGCTATGTGCTCTTCCAGGTCGGAAAACTGGGTGAAGCGATCCCGCTGAGGGCGCGGCTGCTTTCGACCGAGCCGTTGTACACCATCAACTATTTGCAGTATGCGAGATTGCTGATGGCGGCCGGCCGGCTGGACGAGGCGGAGAAGTACCTCCGCACGGCCGAAAGCCTGCCGCTAACGAATCCGGAGTGGCAGCAGAGGATCGTTTTCTCGCGCATGGTCGACGCCATGATGCGCGGCGATGCGAAAGCGGCCATGGACATCGCCGCGGAAATGCCCGCGAAGGATCGCGTCCTGTACACGGCGCTGGCAGCCCAGGTCGGGCCGGACCGCAAAACTGCGGACGCAGCGCTGGCGAACGCTCTCGCGGGCATGGCCAATCCCGATCCGTACACGGTCGCGCAAATCTACGCGCTGCGCGGGGATGCCGCCTATGCCGTGGAATGGCTGCAGCGCGCTTCGACCCACGACCTCGTCTTCCTGCCGACCGACCCGCTCATCCTGAACTTGCGCAACGATCCGGGTTTCATCGCCTTCTGCAAGAAGGTCGGCCTACCGCCGCCCGGTGAAGTCGAAACCCTGAGCTTCGACCAGATCCGCGCATTGCCGGCGAATCGTCAGGCGCGCAAATAGTCCGCGAATTCGAACGCGAATGCGTTGCGCGCATCGGCCGGATGCGCCTCGCGCGATGTTTCGCGCCATTCGTCCCGATCGAAGCGCGGGAAGAACGCGTCCGCACCCTCGACCACGGTATCGACCCAGGTCAGGTGCATGCGCGTCGCCTGCGGCAATACCAGCGCGAACACCTCGCCGCCGCCGATCACGCAGAGTTCTTCGGCCTGTTCCAGTTCGGCGACGCACATCGCCTGCTCCAGCGTTTCCACCGCCTGCATGCCGTCGAACGGCACGCGGTTCGAACGCGTGAGCACGAGGTTGGTGCGGCCCGGCAACGCGCGGCCGAGCGATTCCGCGGTCTTGCGTCCCATCAGCAGCGGCTTGCCCAGCGTCAGCGCCTTGAAGCGCTTGAGGTCGTCGGACAAATGCCACGGCAAGGCATTGCCCTTGCCGATGGCGAAGTTGCGATCCAGCGCAGCGATGAGGACGATCTTCGCCGCAGGCATCGCGATCAATCCTTGCCGGCGCCGTAATTCAACCCCAGCTGGCACGTGGCGGGGCCTGTTTCGAGCTGGGTGCCGATCAGTTTTTCGATGGGCGAACCGTTGAGCCGGATCAAGCCGGCCTGGTACAGCGTGCCATCCTTCTTCGCCTCCCATCGGCGGATCGACGTACGGCGCAAGCCGATCGCCTTGCCGCCCCTCGCGGTTGCCGTCCGTGCCGGCAAGCCGGCGAGGATCGCGCTTTCGGGAACGGAGACATCGACGTAGTGCTCGTCGTCTTCGTCGTCGCCGCCGTCGTTCATCGCGAGGAAATTCCCTTCGTTGACGCGCGAATAGGCTTCTTCTGAACCGCAGCCGACGTACACCATCAGGTTCTGCATGGTCCAGAACCCGGCCTTGAACAAGGAGAAACCGCGAACCCGGAACACCGGCGTTCCCGCCGCATCGGTCATCCTCACGCTGCTCGAGAGCCGGGCACGCGTGCTTGCATCCAGCCGGATCCTGTTCAAGGGGGTGTCGAGCACACCGTCGACCACCGCGGCCTTGGATTCTTCCTCGAAGGCCGGGCGCAACTTCAGGAGCTGCGCGTAATCGATGCTGATCGCCTTTACCCGTTTCGCAAGTTCTTCGGTAAGCAGGCCCTGGTCCCCGGCCATGATCGAGAACTGGTACAGCGCGCCGTTGATGACGCCGGACATGCTCATCCGTTGCGGATATTGCTTGTTGTCGGCCGGGCCTTCGATGAAATGGAAGGGGAACCCGTCGACCTCCAGGCTCGTCGAAGAACGCACGCCCGGTTTTGCGGCCTGCTCGACCGAGGCTTTCTCCGCGACATCCTCCATCGCCGTGTTCGACAACCGATCCGACGAGGTATAGCTCGCGACCAGTTGCAACCGGTGCTTCGTGCCGTCCTTGTCGGTAACCTCGATCCGCTTCCACTGCACCGCGGAGAACAAGGCATTGTTGCTTGACGAGTCCTCCGTGCCGACGAGCGCGTACTCGAACGGCAGGTCGATGCTCGTCCCCATGACGCGCGTATTTTCGGCGCGAACCAACCCCGGCAGCAGGCACAGCACGACCAGCGAAACCGCTTTCAACGAACCCATGTCCCCTCTCCCGTTCAGACCGCCACCGGCGCCTTGATCGCCGGCCACGGGTCGTAGCCTTCGATGGCGATGTCGTCGTAGCTGAAGCCAAAGATGTCGGTCACGCCGGGATCCAGCTTCAACGTCGGCAGCTTGCGCGGCGTGCGCGACAGCTGTTCGCGCGCCTGTTCGACGTGGTTCGAATACAGGTGCGCGTCGCCGAGCGTGTGTACGAAATCGCCGACGCCGAGCCCGCAGGCCTGCGCCACCATGTGCGTGAGCAGCGCATAGCTGGCGATATTGAACGGCACGCCGAGGAAGATGTCGCCGCTGCGCTGGTACAACTGGCAGCTCAGCTTCCCGTCGGCGACGTAGAACTGGAACAGCGAATGGCAGGGCATCAACGCCATCTTCGGCAGGTCGGCCACGTTCCATGCGCTGACGATCAGGCGCCGCGAATCCGGGTTGCGCTTGATCTCGTCGACGAGCCACTTGATCTGGTCGATGGTCTCGCCGCCCGCACCCTCCCAACTGCGCCACTGCTTGCCGTAGACCGGACCGAGCTCGCCGCGTTCGTCCGCCCATTCGTCCCAGATCGAAACCTTGTTGTCCTTGAGGTAGGCGATGTTGGTGCTGCCCTGCAGGAACCACAGCAACTCGTGCACGATCGAGCGCAGGTGCAGTTTCTTGGTCGTGACCAGCGGGAAGCCTTCGTTCAAATCGAAGCGCATCTGCCAGCCGAACACGCTGCGCGTGCCGGTGCCGGTGCGGTCGCCCTTCTCCGCGCCGTGTTCCAGCACGTGTTGCAGTAGTTCGAGGTATTGCCTCATCTCAATGCTTCGTGTTTTCCCTCTCCCCTTGAGGGAGAGGGTGTCCCGCAGGGACGGGAGAGG
The DNA here is from genome assembly GCF_007556775.1 of Lysobacter lycopersici. Lineage (GTDB taxonomy): Bacteria > Pseudomonadota > Gammaproteobacteria > Xanthomonadales > Xanthomonadaceae > Pseudoluteimonas > Pseudoluteimonas lycopersici. The sequence continues at coordinate 2,502,417 of NZ_CP041742.1, read as the reverse complement.
GGTTCAAGGTTGGCGAACGCCGCGACAGCCATAGCCAGAACAGGCCGAACGCGATCAGCGGCAATTGCAGCAGCTGGCCCATGGTCAACCAGCCGAACGCGAGGTAGCCGAGCTGCGCGTCTGGCACGCGCACGAATTCCACCGCGCAGCGGAACACCCCGTACAGCAGCGCGAACCAACCGGCGACGGCATAACGCGGACGCGGTTTGGCCGAGTACCACCACAGGAACGCGAACAGGACGAGGCCTTCGAGCGCGGCCTGGTAGAGCTGCGACGGATGGCGCAGGAAGGGATCCAGCACGCCCGCGTCGAACTGCGCGCGCAGCGTGGTTGCGTCCATCGACGAAAACGGCGACGGCAACGAGGCCGGGAACACCACGCCCCAATCGCCGTCGGTGGGCTTGCCCCACAGTTCGCCGTTGATGAAATTGCCGAGGCGGCCGAAACCGAGTCCCGGCGGCACCAGCGGCGAAATGAAATCGACCACGTCGAACACGTGCAGGCGATGCCTGCGCGCCCACCACCAGACCGCGACGAGCACGCCGAGCAGGCCGCCGTTGAAGCTCATGCCGCCCTTCCAGATCTGCAGCACCTGCAACGGATCAGCGAGGTAGGTCTTGAGGTCGTAGAACAGGATGTAGCCGATGCGGCCGCCGAGCACGACGCCGAGCATGCAGTAGAACATCAGGTCGCCGAAGCCGGCCTCGTCCACGCCCGGCAATCGCCCGGCGCGAATGCGGCGGCGCCCAAGCCACCATGCGGCGAGGAAACCGAGCAGGTACATGATCCCGTACCAGTGCACCTGCAGCGGGCCGAGCCCGAAGGCGATGGGATCGATCTGGTGCAGGTAGCGCATCGGCACTCGCGTTCGGCGTCGGAGCGCTTATTTTGCCCGTAACTAGCGCATAGCTGTGACTGGATATTCCCTCTCCCCGCAAGCGGAGAGAGGGTGGCGCAGCCGGGTGAGGGGCATTTTCAACACCGCGCCGCCCCTCATCCCCCTTCGGGACCTTCTCCCCGCAAGCGGGGAGAAGGAAAGCAAGATGCCTTCAATCCAGCAAACGCGGCATGTCCGGCAGTTCGTTTTCGTCGGCGACGCCCGGCTGCTGCGGGAAATGTTCGGCCAGCAGGTCGGAAATCGCGGCCACGCCGCCCAGCGCCGCGTCCTCGGGATCGCCGGCCTTGAGGCGTTCCTCCATCAGCTGGCAGGCCCCGCGCCACTGCTCGGCGCTGACCAGGCCCGCCAGGCCGCGATCGGCGACGATCTCGATCCGGCGGTCGGCGAGCAGCAGGTAGACCAGCACGCCATTGTTCGCATGCGTGTCCCAGACCCGCAGTTGCGCGAACACCTGCTCCGCGCGGGTACGCGCGTCGATGCCGCGCAGCACCGCCAGCGGAGGCAGCGAGGCTTCGACCGCGAAGCAGATTTCGCCGGTATGGCGCTGTTCGGCTGCGTGCACCGCGGCCGCGATGCGTTGCAGGCTGTCCTCCGGATAGACCGAACGCGACGAACGCGCGAACAGGTGGCGCAGCAGCCGCATCACCAGCTCCCCGAGGCGCCACCGCCCCCGCTCATGCCGCCGCCACCGGACCAGCCGCCGCCTCCCCCGCCGAATCCGCCGCCGCCGAATCCACCGCCACCGAAGCCGCCCCAGCCGCCATCGCGCGCGTAACGACCGCTGCGCGCGGTGGTGAGGCCGACCAGCAGGCCGATGAACGCGCCGATGCCGGTGACCGGGATCAGCGACGACAGCAACCACGCCGCGCCGCCGGACATGCCCGCGCCGAGCAGGCCGCGCACGCCGGCCGGCAGCTTGCCGAAGATGGCGCGAGAGATCTGGGCCACGGCCAAGGCGATGAACAGCGCGAACAGCCAATCGCCGCCGCCATTGCCGGAATCGCCCTGGTCGCTCATCGGTTCCGGCAGCGGTTCGCCATCCACCAGCTTCACCAGCTGCGCGGTCGCATCGGCGAGCCCGCCGGCGTAGTCGCCGGTGCGGAACTTCGGCGCCATGTATTCGCGGATCACGCGCCCGGCGGTGATGTCGGGAATCGCGCCTTCCAGCCCGTAGCCGGGCTGGATGCGCGCATTGCGATCGTCCTTGGCGACTACGACCAGCACCGCGTCGTCGACGCCCTTGCGCCCGAGCTTCCACGCATCGAACACGCGCTGGGTGTATTGCTCGATGCTCTCCGGCTGCGTGCTCGCGACCATCAGCACCTGCAACTGGCTGCCCTTGTGCTGCTGCAGCGCCAGCGCCTGTTGTTCCAATTGCTGCTTCGCCGCGGCATCGAGGGTGCCGGTGGTATCGACCACCGGCGAATCGAGCGCGGGAATCGCCGCCAGTGGCTGCGCGCGCGCCCACGGCGCCACGCACAGCAGGGCCAGCAACAGCAGCGTCGCGAACGGCGTGCGGCGCATGCCGGTTCTGCTATGGAACCGCGATCAACCCGCCGGCGCGGGTTGCGGCGCGGGCTGGGCCGGTTGCGCGGGTTGCGGAGCCGGTTGCGGCTGCGCAGGCGTGGCCTGGTTGAAGTCCACGTTCGGCGCGTCCTGGATCTGCGCCTCGTTCTCCACCGTGAAGTTCGGCTTGGGCTGGTAACCGAACACCTTCGCGGTGAGGTTCACCGGGAACTGGCGGATGGTGGTGTTGTAGTCCTGCACCAGCTGGATGTAGCGGCCGCGCGCGACGGTGATGCGGTTCTCGGTGCCTTCCAGCTGCGTCTGCAGGCCGATGAAGGACTGGTCGGCCTTGAGGTTGGGATAGTTTTCGGTGACGACCATCAGCCGCGACAGCGCACTCGACAGCTCGCCCTGCGCCTGCTGGAACTGCGCCAGCGAAGCGGCGTCGTTGGCGTTGACGTTGATCTGGCCGACCTTGGCGCGCGCCTCGGTGACTTCGGTCAGCACGCGCTCCTCGTGCGAGGCGTAGCCCTTGACCGTGTTGACGAGGTTGGGAATCAGGTCGGCGCGGCGCTTGTACTGGTTCAGCACTTCGGACCAGCCGGCCTTCACCGCCTCGTCCTTGGTCTGGATCTGGTTGTAGCCGCAGCCCGAGAGCATCAGGGCCAGCAGGCCGGCGACGACGAGTCGCATCGCGATGGGGAAGCGCATTCGGGTGTCCTCGGGTGGTGGGCGACGAACGAGGCCAATTGTGACGGGCAAGCGGCGTTAAGACCGCGTGCAGGCGACTACCATTCGCCGGCGCCGGGCACGTGGCTGTCGGCAGCGCGCTTGCGCATCAGCAGGTTCAGCCATTCGACCAGCACCGAGAAACCCATCGCGAAGTAGATGTACGGCCGCGGCACGTGCACTTCCAGGCCGTCGAGGATCAGCACCGCGCCGATCAGCAGGATGAAGGCCAGCGCCAGCATCTTCACCGTCGGGTTGGCGTCGATGAAGCGGCCGAGGGGATTCGCCGCCAGCAGCATGATCGCCACCGCCGAGAGGATGGCGAACACCATGATCGGGATGTCCTTGGCGATGCCGACCGCGGTGATGACCGAATCCAGCGAGAACACGATGTCGATGATCGCGATCTGCAGGATGACGAAGCCGAACACCGAGGAACCCGCGGTGCGCGGGTCGTGGTCCTCGCCACCGGTGATGAGGTCGCGGATCTCCAGCGTGCCCTTCACCAGCAGGAACACGCCGCCGAGGATCAGCACCAGGTCGCGGATGGAGATACCCATGCCGGCGATGGTGAACAGCGGCGCCTCCATGCGCGCGAGGTAGGCGAGCGTCACCAGCAGGCCGATGCGGGTGATGCAGGCGACCGCGATGCCGATGCGCCGCGCCAGCGGGCGCCGCGCTTCCGGAAGCCGCCCGACCGCGATGGAAATGAAGACCAGGTTGTCGATGCCGAGCACGATCTCCAGCGCGGAGAGCGTGAACAGGGTCAGCCAGGCATCGGGCGAGGAAAGGAAACTCAGGTCCATGCGGTCGTTCAGTCCATCAGGCGCGGCACGAGGATCAGTCCCCACACCAGCAATACGTTCATCATGGTCACGAACACCGCGGCCGAGCCCATGTCCTTGGCGCGCCCCGCGAGTTCGTGGTGTTCGGGGCCGTAGCGTTCGATCACTGCTTCCACCGCCGAATTGAGCAGTTCCATCGCCAGCACCAGCAGGCAGCTGCCGATCAGCAACGCGCGTTCGACCCCGGTTTGCCCGAGCCACAGTGCGAGCGGAACCGCGACGACGAGCAGGTAGACCTCGAGCCGGAACGAGGATTCGTGCAGCCACGCCGCGCGCAAGCCCTGCAGCGACCATTTGGTCGCCAGCAGGACGCGGCTGGGGTGGCGTGGGAGGTGCCCGGTGCTGTCGGCCATTGCGGCGATTCTGCCATACGCCGGCGCTTTTCCCGGTCGGTGGAGACCGCCTTCATCGGCCCGGAACGTCCGCCCATTCCGTTCCCACCGAACCACGGGTCGTGACTTCTGGCAGGGGGGAGGCCTGCCACCCCGTGCTATCGATGGCGACTTGTGCCCGGGGGATGCAGGAAACCAGATGAATACGCAAATCCAACGACCCAGCCAGACCAAGTCGTTCAGCACCGTGTTCCTGATCGAGATGTGGGAACGCTTCGGCTACTACGGCATGCAGGCGTTGATCGTGTACTACATGGTCCAGCGCCTCGGTTTTCCCGACGAACGCGCGACCCTGGTCTGGGGCGCGGCCGCGGCCCTGATCTACGTGGCCCCGGCCATCGGCGGCTGGATCGGCGACAAGATCCTCGGCACCAGGCGGACCATGCTGATGGGCGCGGTGGTGCTCGCCGCCGGTTATGCGCTGATGGTGGTGCCCGGGCAGGACACCTGGTTCCTGTTCCTCGCGCTGGGCGTGATCGTGGTCGGCAACGGCCTGTTCAAGGCCAACGCCGGCAACCTGGTGCGCAAGATCTACGAAGGCGACGATTCCAAGATCGACAGCGCGTTCACCATCTACTACATGGCGGTGAACCTCGGCGCGATGATTTCCCAGCTCGCGACGCCGGTCATCAAGGACTACGTCAACAACCTCTACCACAACGACTTTGGCTGGCACGCGGCCTTCGCCGTGTGCGCGGTCGGCCTGGTGGTCGGCCTGCTGAACTACGCGATGATGCGCGCGTCGATGGCGCACATCGGTTCGCCGCCGGACGACAAGCCCATCGACTGGGGCAAGTTCGCGCTGGTCGCGCTTGGCGGCGTCGCCGTCGTGTTCGCTTCGGCCTTCATCCTCGACCACCGCGAAGTCGCGCGTCTTTTCGTCTACATCGCGGGCCTGGTGGTGCTCGGCATCTTCGGCTACCTGATCGCCATCGGCCGCAAGGAAGATCGTCCCGGCCTGATCGCGGCGCTGGTGCTGGTGGTGCAGACGATGTTCTATTTCATCTTCTACCAGCAGATGTCGACTTCGCTCAGCCTGTTCGCGCTGCGCAACGTCGATCCGGCATTCAACGTGTTCGGCGTGCACCTGTGGGACTGGTCGCCGGCGCAGTTCCAGGCGTTCAACCCGATCTGGATCTTCATCCTCAGCCCGATCCTGGCGTGGATCTACACGGCCGCGGGCAAGCGCGGCAAGGATCTGTCCATCGCCGCGAAGTTCGCGCTCGGTTTCGCCATCGTCGCGCTCGGCTTCTTCACCTACGGCGCGGCGACGCATTTCGCCGGCCCCGACGGCCGCGTGTCGTCGTGGCTGATGGTCTGGGGCTATGCCGGCATTTCGCTGGGCGAATTGCTGGTCAGCGGCCTCGGCCTGGCGATGGTGGCGCGCTACGTGCCGGCGAGCATGGGCGGTTTCATGATGGGCGCGTACTTCGTGGCCTCGGGCATTTCGCAGTACCTCGGCGGCGTGGTCGCGTCGTGGGCGAGCATTTCCGGCGACCAGCTCACCGATCCGGTCGCGAGCCTGCCGATCTACGCCAGCCTGTTCAACAAGCTCGGCTTCGCGGCGCTGCTCTGCACCGTGATCGCGATCGCGGTGCTGCCGCTGATGAAGCGCCTGTCCGCGGCGCACAACGAGCACCGCGCGGCGGGTTGAACGTCAGGTTTGCAGGAAGCTAAAACGGAGCCGAAAGGCTCCGTTTTTGTTTGTGAGGCTGACTTGGCGATTCAAATCGCGAGGGACACCCGCCTTAGGGCGGGTTTCAACTCGTTTTGAGTGGGTTCGTGTTCATGTGGCGGGCTAGACCGGTTAAGACTCCGACCCCAGTTTTCTAATGGCTTTTTTACGAGGTCTGGATAGCGAACAAATCACTTTCATCCAGGTCAACCGTTTCGACGAAGGCCTGCACCTCCTCAAGATTTCTCGCCACATCTGTCTCGATGGCGTACCACGTCATCAAAGAATCCATCTTGTATCGATTACCCTTCCACCGCCACACCTCTACTCCAAGTACATTCAGATTGTTCTGGCGCACAACATCTATGAAGCGAATTGAATCAGATTTATTCAAGCCATAGTCTGCCGACCAAAACTCCGCCAGCGGCCGCCCATTTTCTTCCAAAAATAGTTTGGTGTTTTTACGCACAGTGTCAGCCCGCATAGGTTGGGGTGAATGAAATGAACCCCAACAAATTCCATACGACGTTGTTGGGGTTCGCTGCGCTCACCCCAACCTACAAGAGCCGGCTATCCCTCATCCCCGAAAATCGCCACGCCGCGCGAGCCATCCGGTTTCACCCACGCGCGGTACATGCCCGAGGTATTGAACGGCATCGCGATGTTGCCCTCGCGGTCGATCGCGATCGCACCGCCGTCGCCGCCGAGCGCCGGCAACGCGCGCAGGATCACGTCGTCCACCGCTTGCTTGAGCGAATCGCCGCGATAGGCCACGCGCGCGCAGATGTCGTGCGCCACCGCGAGGCGCAGGAAGAACTCGCCCCAGCCGGTCGCGGACACACCGCAACGCGCATCGGCGTAAGTGCCGCCGCCGATCACTGGCGTATCGCCGACGCGGCCCCAGCGCTTGTTGGTCATGCCGCCGGTCGAGGTCGCCGCCGCGATGTTTCCGTGCACGTCGAGCGCGACCGCGCCGACGGTGCCGAAATATCTGCCTTTCAGGTTGTTCGCTTCACCCTCGGCGGCTTCGCGTTCGCGCGCCTGTTCCTCATGCAGTTGCTGCAGTCGGTGCGGCGTGTCGTACCAGTCGTTCGCGACGCGTTCGATGTCGGCTTGCGTGTCGGCGAAACGCGACGCGCCCGCGCCAATCAGCATCACGTGCGGCGAATCCTCCATCACCCGGCGCGCGAGCACGACGGGATTGCGTACGTCGGTGACACCCGCGACCGCGCCGGCGCGCAGGGTGGCGCCGTCCATGATCGAGGCGTCGAGTTCGTGCCTGCCGTCGGCATCGAACACCGCACCCTTGCCGGCGTTGAAGTGCGGCGATTCCTCCAGCGCGACGACCGTCGCCTGCACCGCATCGAGCGCGCTGCCGCCTGCGCGCAGCACCGCATCGCCGGCTTCGCGCGCCTGCGCAAGCGCCTCGCGGATGCCGCGTTCGGTGTCGGCGGACAGGTCCGCGCGTTCGATCACGCCCGCACCACCGTGGAGGACGAGCGCAGTCGGTCGGGGAGCAGGCATCGCGGAATCCGGGGCGGTCGAGGCGGCAAGGATACCGCCCCGTCCCGGCGGGTTCACTGTTGCCGCAGCGCCTCGATCGGATCGAGCAGGCTGGCCTTGCGCGCCGGGTAGTAGCCGAAGAACAGGCCGGTGCAGATCGAGAACGCCGCGGCCAGCATCACCACCTTGGCATTGAGTTGCACCGGCAGGTCGCCGAGCTTGCTGACGATCAAGGCGCCGACCACGCCGATCGCGATGCCGATGACGCCACCGATCAGCGAAATCAGCATCGCCTCGGCGAGGAATTGCCGGCGCACGTCCGACGGGCCGGCGCCGACCGCCATGCGCAGGCCGATCTCGCGGATGCGTTCGGTCACCGACACCAGCATGATGTTCATGATGCCGATGCCGCCGATGATCAGGCAGATGCCGGCGACCGCGCCAAGCAGTTTCGACATCAGGTTCGTCGTCGCAGTGCGGGTCGCGACGATCTGGCTGATGTTGCGCACCGCGAAATCGTCGTCGGCACCCGGTTCGATCTTGTGCCGCTGGCGCAGCAGGCTTTCGATCTCGCTCTGCGCGCTGTCGAGGTCCTTCGGACTATCCACGCCGACTGAGATCTGCTGCACCGCGCTGGGCGGCAGCGATTGCGAACTCGACAGGCGCCGGCGCGCGACTTCCAGCGGAACGACCAAGACGTCGTCCTGGTCCTGGCCGAAACCGCCCTGCCCTTTGGCCGCAAGCACGCCGACCACGGTGAACGGCACCCGGCCCACGCGGATGGTCTGGCCGATGCCGTCGTCGTCGCCGAACAGTTCCTTGCGCACGGTGTCGCCGAGGATCACCGGCTTGGTGCTGCCACCGTAATCGCTCGCCTCGAAGCCGTCGCCCTTGTCCACCTGCCAATCGTTGATCGGGAACCAATCGGCTTGCACGCCCTGCCATTGCGTGGACGCGTTGTTCTCCGCATACACGACCTGCGTGCTGCCGCGCAGCGAACCCGCGGCGTACTGCACTTCCGGCACTTCGTTGCGGATCGCCTCGACATCGCCGTCGTTCAAGCTCCAGCGGCTGCCCTGTGCAAGCCGCGCGCCGCCCGGGCCCATGCCGCCGGCGCCACCGATGTCGAGCCGCTGCGAACCGAGGCCCGACACCATCTTGTCGATTTCCGCCTGCGTGCCCTGCCCGATCGACACCATCACGATCACCGCGGCGATGCCGATGATCACGCCCAGCGAGGTCAGCGCGCTGCGCATCCAGTTGCCGCGCAAGGCGAACAGCGCGGTGCGGAGGATATCGATGAAATTCATGCGGCCACCGCCCCGTGCTGCGCATGCAATTCGCCGTCGTGCATCTCGTAGGTGCGGTCCGCGTGCGCGGCGACGTGCGCGTCGTGGGTGATGAGGATCACGGTGTGGCCGTCGTCGCGCAGCCGCTTGAACAGCGCGAGGATTTCCTCGCCGGTCTTCGAATCCAGCGCGCCGGTGGGTTCGTCGGCGAGCAGGATCGGCGGGTGGTTGACCAGCGCGCGGGCGATGGCCACGCGTTGTTGCTGCCCGCCGGAGAGTTCGTTCGGCTTGTGCCCGGCGCGTTCTCCGAGGCCGACCGATGCCAGCGCCTCCAGCGCGCGTTCGCGACGCACTGCGTGCGGCACGCGCGCGTAGCCGAGCGGCATTGCGACGTTGTCGGTCGCGTCCATGCGCGGCAACAGGTGGAAGCCCTGGAACACGAAGCCGATCTTCTCCCGCCGCAGCGTGGCCAGGTCCTCCGCGTCGAGCGTGGACACATCGACGCCATCGCATTCGTAACTGCCCGAGGTCGGCGTGTCGAGGCATCCGATCAAATTCATCAGCGTGGACTTGCCGGAACCCGACGGGCCCATGATCGCGACGAATTCGCCGGGCATGATCCGCAGGTCCACGCCCTTGAGCGCGACGACTTCGGCCTCGGTTCCGGCGGAATAGACCTTGCCCAGCTTGTCGGTGCGGATCACCGGCACCGCGTCGGCCACGGCCATCACTTCGCCTCCGCCGAGGACTTCTCTCCAGTGATGACTTCATCCCCTTCGGCGATGTCCGGCCCTGAGACTTCGGTGCTGCTGCCGTCACTGGAGCCGAGCCGCACCATCACCGCTTCCGGCTTGCCATTCGCGAGCTTGTAGATGGTGACGCGCTTGGCATTGAGCTGCGCTTCCATCGCCGCGTTCCACTTCGTCTTCTGCGCATCGTCCAGGGTGGCGGTGAATGCGGCGAACTGCTGGTTGAAGCGATCCCGCATGCGCGAGCGCATCTGGGCCTGCATGCCGGCATCGGGGGTTCCGCCCTGTCCACCGAAGCGCGGGCCACCACCGAACAAGCGACTGCCACCCTGCTGCTGCGTGGATTGCGTGCCCTGCCCCTGCTGCGCCGCGCGTTCGGCCTGGCGCTGCTGCATCGGTTCCAGCGCGGCGTCGAACGCGGCCTTCTGCGCATCGTTCAGGCCGAGCGTAGCGGCGAGATCCTGCAGGTCGCCGGCCATGTTGGCGTTGCCCGCGCCGCGGTTGCCCGATTGCGACTGCCGTCCCGGGTCCGCCGGTTGCAGGTCGGCCAGCGGCGAACCCTCGGACGGCTTGAAGCGCAACGCGGCGTTGCCGAGCTTCAGCACGTTCGCGCGCTTGTTGACTTCGATTTCCGCGTTGACCGTCAAGCCCGGCAGCAAGGTGCCGTCGCCGTTGTCGACGGTGACGATCACCGGATAGGTGACCACGTTGTTCGCCGTGGTCGCGGCCAGGCGCACCTGTTCGACCACGCCCTTGAACTGGCGGTCGGGGAAGGCGTCGGCGCTGAAGCTCACCGCCTGCCCGGCCTTGACCTGGCCGATGTCCGACTCATCGACGGCGAGTTCGATCTGCATCTTCGACAGGTCTTCGGCGATGGTGAACAGCTCCGGCGCCTGCAGGCTCGCGGCCACGGTCTGGCCGGGTTCGATGCTGCGGGTCAGCACCACGCCGTCGACCGGCGAGCGGATCACCGCTCGGTCGATGTTGACCTGGGTGTTCTTCAGCGAGGCGGTCTGCTGGTTGATCGAGGCTTGCGCGGAATTCACCTGCGCACGGGCCTGGTCGAGCGCGGCGCGGGCGAGGTCGACGTCACTCTTCGCCACCAGTTGCTGCCGGCCGAGATCGGCCTTGCGCTGGTAGTCGAGTTCGGCGTTCTTCAACCCCGCCTGCGCGTTGCGCAACGACGCGCGCGCGCTGGCGATCTGGGCGTTGCCCTGTTCCAGCTGCGCCTCGTAGGTGCTGGGGTCGATACGCGCCAGCACGTCGCCCTTCTTCACGTGGCTGTTGAAGTCCACCAGCACGTCGGTGACCTGCCCGGAAATCTGGCTGCCGACGGTGACGGTGGAGATCGCGCTCAGGGTGCCGGTGGAGGAAATCGCCACGCGGATGTCGCTGCGCTGCACGGCCTCGGTGCGATAGCCGCCCTGCGCGGCCGCGGCCTGGTGCCGATGCCAGAGCCAGCCCGCGGCGAGGGCGAGGACGACCAGCACTGCCACGATGGCGAGCGGGCGACCGGGGCGGCGACCACGACGGACCGGCGGTTTCGGGGAGGGATTCGGCACGGGGATGCGATCTCGATGGGGAGGGAATCCGCCAAGACAACGCATGCGCGCGGCCGGCGTTGACCTTGCTCAACCGGCGAAACGCACCGTTGCGGTGGTGCCCGCGCCCGGAGAACTGCGCAGGTCCACGTTCCAGCCCAGGCGTTCGGCCAGGCGCTGCACCACGTGCAGGCCGAGGCCCTTGCTGCCGGCCGCGGATTCGTTGCCGCGGAAGAACGGTTGGAACGCGCGCGCGAGCGTCGCCGCATCCATGCCCGCGCCGGAATCCTCGACCTCGATCCTGTCGGCCTCGATCCGCACCTCGATCCGGCCGGCATCGGTGTGTTCGCAGGCGTTGCGCAGCAGTTGCCCGAGCAGCACACCGGGCACGCGCAACGGCGCCTGCACCCGCGGCTGCGCGTGTTCGACCACACCCAGTGCCACCGGCTTGCCCTCCAGCAGCGGCAGCGCGATCGCGACCTGTTCGTGCGCGACCTCGGCGAGGTCGATGTCGTCCATGTCCAGCGGCACGTCCGGGTGCCGCGCCAGCACCAGGAAGGCGTCGAGCAATTCCTCCATCTCGCGCACCGCATTGCCGAGCCGCCGCAGCGAACGCGCGCCACGCTCGCTCAATTGCTGCTCCTGCCCCAGCAGGTCGGTCGCCACGCGCACCACCGTCAGCGGCGTGCGCAGCTCGTGGCTGGCGTCGCGGGTGAAATCGCGTTCGCGTTCGATGTACTCGCGCATGCGCCCGGCCACGGTGCGCAGCGATGCGCGCAATTGCTCGACCTCGGCGACGGGCTCCGCGCGCGCTTCGACTTCGTCGAACTCGTGTTCGTGCGGAACCAACGGGTCCCAGCGCACCATCGCATCCGCCAGCCGCCCGACCGGCGCCACCGCGGCCTTGCTGCTGCGGTAACCGAGCCGCGCGAGCACGGCGATGCAGGCGATGCCGAGCAGCAGCGCGAGCAGGGTGTTGTACAGCACGATGCGGTTGGCGGCCTGCGGCAGCACCGTCAGCACCAGCCGCTTGCCGCCGCGTTCGCTGACGTAGGCCAGGCGCGGCCCATCGCCGACGCGGTGGAACCCGGTCGAAAAGCCCCGCATTTCGGCGGGCAGCTCGGCTTCGCCCGCCGCACCGACCGGTACCAGGCGGGTATCGAATCCCATGCCGCTGGTGAGCTGCACGCGCGGATTGCCGGCGAGCACGTCCCAGAGGTGCGCCGCTTCGCTTTCCATCCGGTCCCGCATCATCCGGTCGCGCAACCAGGCGCCGCCATACAGCAGGCCGAGCGCCATCACCAGGCTGGCGATGAACGCCTGCATGACGAAGACCCACCGCAATTTGCGGTGCAGGCGTTCCGGGGCGCGCTCGGGCATCGGCGTAGCTGCTCAGATCACGCGGGCGGCCGCTCGATGTCGGCGATGCGGTAGCCGGCACTCTGCACGGTGTGCAGCAGCGGTTTCTCGAACGGCTTGTCGATGATCTTGCGCAGGTTGTAGAGGTGGCTGCGCAGGGTGTCCGAATCCGGGAGGCTGTTGCCCCAGATCTCGCGCTCGATGTCCTGGCGGCTGACCACGCGCGGCGATTCGCGCATGAGGATGGTCAGCAGCTTCAGCCCGATCGGCGAGAGCTGCAGTTCGTTGCCGCCGCGAGTGGCGCGCAGCGAGGCCGGGTCGAGCACCAGGTCGCCGACCTTCAGCACTTCGGAACCGACCTGGCGGCGTTCGCGCCGGATCAGCACCCGCAGCCGCGCCTCCAGCTCCTGGATCGCGAACGGCTTGGTCAGGTAATCGTCCGCGCCTGCGGACAGCCCGGTCAGCTTTTCGTCCAGCGTGTCGCGCGCGGTCAGCATCAGGATCGGCGTCGACTTGCGCGCCTCCTCGCGCAGGCGCTTGCACACCTCGATGCCGTCCAGCCGCGGCAGCATCAGGTCGAGCACGATCACGTCGTAGCTGTTCTCGGTGGCGAGGCGGTAGCCGTCGAGCCCGTCGGCGGCGAAATCGACCTCGAAGCCGCGGCTTTCGAGGTATTCGCCGACCATTTCCGAGATATTGCGGTTGTCCTCGACGATCAGTACCAGACCGCCGTTTTCCTGTCCTTCGCGCATGGCCCGCCCCTGTCCTTCAGCTTTGTGAAAGGTGCCGGGGCGCGGGTGCAGGTCGCGTGAAGGCATCATGCGCGCTGCGACCCGGAGGCCTTATGCCCATCGACCGATTCCTGCCGATCCTGCTGCTGGTCGGCTCCAACATCTTCATGACCTTCGCCTGGTACGGGCATCTCAAGTACCGGTCCGCGCCCCTCTTGCTGGTGATCCTCGCCAGCTGGGGCATCGCCTTCTTCGAATACCTGCTGCAGGTTCCGGCCAACCGGCTCGGCAGCACGGTCTATTCCGCGCCGCAACTCAAGGGCATGCAGGAGGTCATCACCCTGCTGGTGTTCGCAGGCTTCTCGACCTGGTACCTCGGCCAGCCGCTGAAGTGGAACCACTGGGCCGGCTTCGCCCTGATCGTCGTCGCGGCGTTGCTGATCTTCAAGGAGTGACGCTGGCTTTTCACCTCTCCCCTTGTGGGAGAGGTCGATGCGCGAAGCGCATCGGGAGAGGGGTCTTTGCGCTCACCCTCTCCCGGCCTGCGGCCACCCTCTCCCATCAAGGGAGAGGGAAAGAAAAATTCAAAAAGGAATCTTCCCGACGAAGATGTCCTTGAACATCACCCAGTCGCCCGCGAAGGAATAGAACGGGTGCTTGAACGTCGCGGGACGGTTCTTCTCGAAGAAGAAATGCCCGACCCACGCGAACGCGTAGCCCGACAGCAGCGCCGCCAGCAGCCACCACGCGTTGCCGTGCAACGCCGCGAGCAGGACGAAACCGAGCGCGAGGCTGCTGCCGGCGAAGTGCAGGCGCCTGCAAGTGCGGTTGCGGTGCTCGCCGAGGTAGAACGGATAGAACTCACGGAAGCTGGCGAACTGGTTCATTCGCGTTACTGTTGTTTGGCGCGATCCCAATAACGATCCTGCGCCTCCAGCGGCAACGCCGACAAGTCGGCGCCGTCGTCCGTTGCGAGGCGTTCCATCGCGCGGAAGCGGCGCTCGAACTTGGCGTTGGCGCGGCGCAAGGCGGCGCCGAAATCCACCTTGGCGTGGCGGGTCAGGTTGGCGGCGACGAACAGCAGGTCGCCGAGTTCGTCCTCCAGCCGGTCGCGCGCGGCCGCGTCGCCAGGATCCGCGGCGACGGCTTCGAATTCCGCGCGCACCTCGTCGATTTCCTCGTGCAGCTTGTCGATCACCGGCGCGTGCGACGGCCAGTCGAAGCCGACCCGCGCGGCGCGCTTCTGCAACTTCACCGCGCGCTGCCATTCCGGCAGGCCGCGGGCGATGCCGGCGAGTGCGGACGAATCCGCATCGCCGGAAGCCTCGCGTTCGCGGCGCTTGTGCTCCTCCCACTCGCGGGTCTGCGCCTCGGCATCCTCGACCGTGGCGCCGGCCTGCCCTGAGCCTGTCGAACGGGCGAACACGTGCGGATGCCGGCGGGTCATCTTGTCGCTGATCGCGGCGACCACGTCGGCGAAGGCGAACGCGCCCTGCTCCTCGGCCATGCGCGCGTGGAACACCACCTGCAGCAACAGGTCGCCGAGTTCCTCGCGCAGGTCGCCGAGGTCGCCGCGACCGATGGCATCGGCGACTTCGTAGGCTTCCTCGATGGTGTACGGCGCGATGCTGGCGAAGTCCTGCTGTACGTCCCAGGGGCAGCCGGTTTTCGGATCGCGCAGCGCGGCCATGATCGCCAGCAGCCGCGCGATATCGCCTGTTTGTTCCGGCATCGTTTAACCCCAAAAGCTTCTGGACGCGGATGAACGCGGATCCCACGGATCAAAGCTTTTTGAATAATCCGCTTTTATCCGCGTTATCCGTGGCAACCAATCAAATCCAGTCCCGCCACGGCAGCGAGGTGTCGCCGAGCGCGATGAAATCGCCGTTGAGGATCGTGTCGCGCTGGTTGTAGGACAGCGGGCGCCCGCGCGGATCGACCACCGCGCCGCCCGCGGCTTCGACCACGCATTGCGCCGCCCCGGTGTCCCATTCGCTGGTCGGCGCGAAGCGCGGGTACACGTCGATCGCGCCCTCGGCGAGCATGCAGAACTTGAGCGAGGAGCCGACGCCGATCGGTTCCACGTCGCCCATCCTGGCCATGAAGGCCTCGGTGCGCTCGTCGCGATGCGAGCGGCTGGCGGCGACGCGCAGCGGCGCGGTCGCCGGTGCACGCACGTGGATCGGCGTGTCGACGTCGCCTTCGCGCTTGAACGCGCCGACGCCACGCGCGCCCCACCACAGCGCGCCGGTCACCGGTTGCTGGACCACGCCGAACACCGGGATTCCATCGTCGATGAGCGCGATGTTCACGGTGAATTCGCCGTTGCGCTTGATGAACTCGCGGGTGCCGTCGAGCGGATCCACCAGCCACAGGCGCTTCCATTCGCGCCGCACCAGCGCCGGCACGTCCTCGGCCGATTCCTCGGACAGCACCGGGATGTCCGGCGCGAGCTTCTCGAGCCCGGCGAGGATGCAGCGGTGCGAGGCCAGGTCGGCCGCGGTCAGCGGCGAACGGTCGTCCTTGTGCTGCACCGCGAATTCGCTTTCGTACACCTCGAGGATCTTCGCCGCCGCATCCCGCGCCAGCGCGATCGCGCCTTCGTGCAATGCCGCCATGTCATTTCCCGCCATGTCGCAACCACTCCCGTGTGATGAACAGCGCCGCGATCGAGCGCCCTTCGGAAAAATCCTCGCGCAACATCAGTTCGTGCAGCGCATCCAGTTTCCACGGCACCACCTCGATCTCCTCCGGCTCGTCGCCGGGAAGCCGCTGCGGGTACAGGTCGCGCGCGACGACCAATTGGGTGACGTGGCCCATGTAGCCCGGCGACAGCGTCAACGCGCGCAGTTCCCGCAGCGAACGCGCGGCATAGCCGATTTCTTCCTGCAATTCCCGGTTGGCGGCCTCGAGCACAGTTTCGCCCCTGTCGATGCGCCCCTTCACCAGCCCGAGTTCGTAACGGTGCACGCCGGCGGCGTATTCGCGCGCGAGCAGCACGGTGTCGTCGTCGAGCAATGGCACCACCACCACCGCGCCGTGGCCGCGGGTGGCGAGGCGTTCGTAGCGGCGGCGTTCGCCGTTGTCGAACTCGAGGTCCAGCCATTCCATGCGGTACGGACCCGCGTCGTCCGCGGTGACGCCGTGGATGGTCGGCAGCCGGCGCCCGTCCTTTCCGGCAACGCTCATCGCGCGCCCGGCGCGGCTGCGCGGGAAGCGGGAGAAACGGGAATAATGCGGGGATGCAGAACGAGCTTCATTCCGCGGGAATGATAGCGGACGCCGGCGACTGGCGTGCGCGCGACCTGGCCGTGCTCTGGCACCCGTGCACGCAGATGCGCGAGCATCCGGACCTATTGCCGCTGGTGCCGATCGAGCGCGGCGAAGGCGCCTGGCTGCACGGTTTCGACGGGCGCCGCTACCTCGATGCGGTATCGAGCTGGTGGACCAACATCCACGGCCATGCCGAACCACGCATCGCCGCGGCCATCGCCCGCCAGGCGGGCACGCTGGAACAGGTGATGCTGGCCGGGTTCTCGCACCGGCCGGCGATCGGACTCGCGGAAAAGCTCATCGCCATCGCGCCGAAGCAGGCCGGCCGCGCGCCGCTGGCCAAGGTGTTCTACGCCGACAACGGCTCGGCCGGGGTCGAAGTGGCGCTGAAGATGGCGTTCCACTGGTTCCGCAACGCCGGCGAAACCCGGCGCACCAAGTTCGTCGCGCTGCAGAACGGCTACCACGGCGAAACCATCGGCGCGCTTTCGGTCGGCGACATCCCGCTGTATCGCCGCGTGTATGCGCCGCTGCTGGTCGAATCGCTGTTCGCACCCTCGCCGGACGCCTATCTCGCGCGCGACGGGCAATCCGCGGCAGGCGCCGCCGAGGACGCGGCCGATGCGTTGGCGCGATTGCTGGACGAACACGTCGGCGAGGTCTGCGCACTGATCCTGGAACCGCGGCTGCAGTGCGCGGGCGGCATGCGCATGCACGACCCGGTCTACCTGCGCCGCGCGCGCGAACTCTGCGACGTGCACGGCGTGTTCCTCATCGCCGACGAGATCGCCACCGGTTTCGGACGCACCGGCAGCATGTTCGCCTGCGAACAGGCCGGCGTGCAGCCCGACCTGCTGTGCCTGTCCAAGGGCCTGACCGGCGGTTTCCTGCCGCTGTCGGCGGTGCTGGCGACGCAGGCGCTGTACGACGGTTTCCTCGACGAATCGCGCGAGCGCGCCTTCCTGCATTCGCACAGCTACACCGGAAATCCGCTGGCCTGCGCGGCGGGTCTCGCCTCGCTCGCGATCTTCGAGCAGGACGGCGTGCTCGAACGCAACCGCGCCACCGCGGCGAAAATGGCCGCGCTGGCCGAACCTATCGGAAAGCTTCCGCACGTGGCGGACGTGCGCCAGGCCGGCATGGTCGTGGCATTCGAACTGGCAAGAAACGGCGACAAGGCCACGCCGTTCGATCCCGCCTTGCGCGTCGGCCTGCGCGCCTATCGCGCGGCGCTGGAGCGTGGCGTGGTACTGCGCCCGCTCGGCGACATCCTGTACTGGATGCCGCCGTACTGCATCGACGATGCGCAGCTCGAACTGCTCGCGCGCGTCACCCGCGAGACGATCGTCGAGGCCACCGCGTGCGCGTGATCCGCGCCTGCGTCGATGCGCCGCTCGCGGTCGGTGCGCGCATCGCCCTGCCGGAGGACGCCGTCGGCCACCTCGTGCGCGTGCTGCGGCTCGGCATTGGCGACGGCTGCGTGTTGTTCAACGGCGACGGCTGTGACTACGACGCGCGCATCGTCGCGACGACGAAGAAATCGGTCGAAGTCGAAATCGAGGGCATGCGCGAGGTGCGCAACGAATCGCCGCTGCGGATCTTGCTGGTGCAGGGCATCGCCCGCGGCGAAAAGATGGACCTGATCCTGCAGAAGGCGACCGAACTCGGCGTCGCCGGCTTCGTGCCGGTGCACGGCGAACGCGGCGAAGTGCGGCTGGACGGCGAACGCGCGCAGAAGCGGCTTCACCACTGGCGGTCGGTCGTCGCCTCCGCCTGCGAACAGAGCGGGCGCGCGCGCATTCCCGACGTCGCGGCGCCGCGCGCATTGGCCGATGCGCTGGCCGATTTGCCGGCGATGCGCCTGTTGCTCGATCCGGACGCGACGCAGCCGCTGCCGTCGACGATCGCCGACAACGCCTGCGCGCTGGCGATCGGTCCGGAAGGCGGGTGGTCGGCCTCGGACCACGCGACGTTGCAGGCCGCGGGCTTCGTCGGCGCACGCCTCGGCCCGCGCGTGTTGCGCACGGAAACCGCGGGACTGGCGGCGATCGCGGCATTGCAGGCGCGCGTGGGGGATTTCGCCTAGCGTTTGACGATGCCCTGTGGGAGCGGCTTCAGCCGCGACATTTCGCAATCGGGCCTGAAGGCCCTCCCACAGGCGCCTTCGACAGCGCAATCAGGCGGCTTGCTGCAAACCTTCCTGGATACGCGCTTCGATCCGCGCAAGGTCGGGCACCAGCGCGCTGTCCTCGCGTAGCATGACCCGCGCGAGCACGCCGTCGGGCAGCGGTTCGCCATCGTCCTGCTGCAGCAGTTCGTCGCGTGGCACGGTGACCAGGCGCGGGAAGCCCTGGGTCAGCACCGCGAAATACGGCGCTTTCGGATTCCCGCCGAGCGCCTTCAACACCACTACCTTGCTGCCGAGTCCACCCTGTTCCTCGGCGATGCCGGCCATGCGCGAGAACGCCACCAGCGGCATCTGCCAGCCGCGCCAGCGGATGCTGCCGAGCAGCCAGTCAGGCGCGCCTTCCACCGCATCGGGCGTGGAGAACGACAGCACCTCGGCCACGGCCGCGTTCGGCAGCAGCAGGCTTTCGCCTTCGACGTGGATGAGGACTCCGCGGATGTCGTCCTGGGTCGTGCTCATGGTTCGGATCCTGTGCGTTCCGGCCAGCGCTTGGCGATCTGGCTGGCGAGGTGTTGCGGGGTATCGGCGGCGACGCCGCGCGCGATCAGCGCCTGCACCGCCGCGGGCTCGTAGCAACCGCTGGGAAGTTGCGCCAGCACTAGCGCGCCGGCCCAGGACTGGGCCATGATCGCGTCGACCAGCGCGGGATCGGTGCCGCTGAGCGCGACGATGGCGCTGTCGCCCGCGGTGAGTTGCGAAAACGCATGCGCGCCATCGGCGAAGCGCAGGCCGTCGCCGCCGGCAGCGAGCCCGATCCCGCCCGGCACCAGGTAGACATGGCCGGCATTGGTCGCGGCGCCCGCTTCGGCCAGTACCAGCGGCAACGTCGTCGCACGCTGCATTTGCCGCAGCAGTTTGTCGTGCCTGGCGCCATCGAGTTGCTGGTAGATGAAGACCACCGGCGCGAAATCCGGCGGCAACGCGCCCAGCAACTGGCGCACGGCATCGGGGCCGCCGAGCCCGGCGAGCACCACCACCGTGCCGCGCGACGCGACGACTTCCTGGCGCGGGGCGTTTTCCAGCTCCAGCTTCGCGGCACGCATGTGGATCGCGTCGAGTTCGGAACGCAGCGGATCCATCAGCGGCGGCACCGCGGCGGCGGCCGGATCCGGCACTACGCGCCGCGCATTCGGATCGAGCATCGCGTCCGAGGGGACATCCGCGAACACGGACTCGACTTCGTCGGCGATCCCGCCGATGTCGCCGTTCCATTCCGGACGCTGGTACAGCGAGGGGCGCTCGACCGCGACTTCGGGCACGTCTTCTTCCGAAGCTTCCCCGGCGCCGTCGGGGAGCACGGTGTCGCGCATGCGCAGTTTCGCGGCCACGTGGCGCAACCAGCGCGCCGCGTCCCAACCCTCGCGTTGCACGATGAGGTCGGCCTCCTCGAACAGCACGATCACGTCGGGGTCGGTGTAGATCTCCTCGAAGCGCTCGATCGCGGATTCGACCGCGGGCTCGAGTGCCACCAGCAAGGCCTCCGGCCGCGCATCGCGCACCGCGCCCGGGTCGGCATCGACCGGATCGGCGACCAACGCGAGGTCCGCCCCCGCCTCGCGCGCGGCTTCGGCCAGTCGCTCGCGTGCGGGACCGGGGCGCGCCAGCAATACGACGCGGCGCGCCTGGCTCACTGCGGGCTACCCCATTCGGCCATCTGCTCGGCCAGAAGCTCGAACACGTTGCGCATCAGCTCGGGTTCCTGGTACGGCTTGCCGAGGTAGCGCTGCACGCCGATTTCCAGCGCGCGCTGGCGGTGCTTCTCGCCGGTGCGCGAGGTGATCATGATGATCGGCACGTCGCGCAGGCGCGGGTCGGCGCGCATCGCGGTCGCCAACTCGTAGCCGTCCATGCGCGGCATCTCGATGTCGAGCAGCATCAGGTCGGGGACGCGCTCGGCCATGCGCTCGAGCGCGTCGATGCCGTCCTTCGCCGTCCCGACCTCGATGTTGTGGCGTTCGAGCACGCGGCCGGTGACCTTGCGCATGGTGACCGAATCGTCGACCACCATGACCAGCGGCACCCGGCGTTGCGCGATTTCCGCGCGCGGCTCGGTTTCGCGCGGCAGCACCGCCTGGCGGCGCACCAGCGGCGCGACGTCGAGGATCACGACCACGCGGCCGTCGCCCATGATGGTCGCGCCAAAGATGCCCGGCAGCGACGCCACCTGCGGCCCCACCGGCTTGACCACGATTTCGCGGTTGCCAACCACCTGGTCGACCAGCACCGCGGCGCGCAGGTCGCCGGCGCGGACCAGCAGCAGCGGCATCTGCAACTGGCCTTCGGCCTTGGCCGGCGCGTGGCCGAGCAGGGAGCCGAGGTCGTGCACCGGGTATTCCTCGCCACCGTAACGATAGCTGGCGTCGGAGGCGCCGAGTTCGTCGCGTGAAATTCGGCCCACGCCGCGCACCGAGGCGATCGGCACCGCGTAGGTGGTGTCGCCGATGCGCACGAACACCGCCTGCGTGACCGCCAGCGTCTGCGGCAGGCGCAAGGTGAAGGCGGTGCCCTCGCCCGACTTCGAGCGGATGTCGAGCGAACCGCCGAGCTGGCGCACTTCGCTCGCGACCACGTCCATGCCGACGCCGCGGCCGGCGAGCCGGCTGACCGTTTCCGCGGTCGAGAAGCCGGGCTCCATGATCAGCGCATCGAGGTCGGATTCGGCCAGCACCGCGTCGTCGCGGATCAGGCCGCGTTCGACCGCGCGGCTGCGGATCGCGTCGCGATTGAGTCCGGCGCCGTCGTCGCGGATCTCGAGCACGACTTCCGAACCCTCGCGGCGCATCGCGATGGCGATCGCGCCTTCCTCCGGCTTGCGCGCGGACTTGCGCGCGGCCGGGGATTCGATGCCGTGCGCGACCGCGTTGCGCAGCATGTGCTCCAGCGGCGCGGTCATGTGCTCGAGCACGCTGCGGTCGAGTTCGCCCTGCGCGCCGTCGAGCCTGAGCTGCACCTGCTTGCCGGTTTCCGCGGCGGCCTGGCGCACCACGCGGCGCAGGCGCGGTACCAGCGAATCGAACGGCAGCATGCGCGTGCGCATGAGGCCTTCCTGCAGCTCCGAGCTCACGCGCGACTGCTGCAGCAGCAGGGTTTCGTACTGGCGGGTCAGGTCGTCGAGCGTGCCCTGCAGGCTGGACATGTCCGCGGCCGATTCGGCCAGCGCTCGCGAGAGCTGCTGCAGGGTCGAGAAGCGGTCGAGTTCGAGCGGATCGAAGCTCTGGTCCTCGTTCTCGTGCTCGCGCTGGTAGCGCGCGATGATCTGCGCCTCGGTTTCGCTGTCGAGGCGGCGCAGCTGGTCGCGCAGGCGGGTGTTGGTCTGTTCCATTTCGACCATGGCCGAACGGAACGCGCCGAGCTGCTGTTCGAGGCGCGCGCGGTAGATCGCGACTTCGCCCGCGTAGTTCACCAGGCGATCGAGCAGGTCGGCGCGGATGCGCACCTGTTCCTGGGGCGCGCGCACCGCGGCATCGTCGTCCTCGAATTCCGCGGCGGCGGCCATCGGCGCCGACAGCGGCTTGAGTTCGACCACCTTGCGTTCCTGCACCGACGCACCGGCGATGGCCGCGGCGACGTCCTCGCCGCGCGCGCGCGCGTTGAATTCGGCGATCAGGCCTTCCGGCATGCCGATGGCCCGGCGCGCGTTGACGCGCGTGACCATGGCGTGCAGTCGGTCGAAGCCGCGTTCGAGCAGCGGCACGCCGTCGCCGCCGAGTTCTGCGCGGTGCTCGACGGCCGCCTCGAGCAGGCTTTCCATCGCGTGGCCAAGCTCGCCCACGGCCATGACGCCGGCCATGCGCGCGCCGCCCTTGAGCGTGTGCAGGTCGCGCTGCAGGCCGACCAGCAATTCCCGCTCGTGCGGGTTCTCGCGCAGTTGCGCCAGCAGGCCGTCGGAATGGTCGAGCAGGTCGCCCGATTCCTCGGTGAAGATGTCGACGAGCTCGGGGTCGAGGTCGGTGAGGTCCAGCGCTTCGTCCGGATCCTCGCCGCTGGCCGTGGTCGCCTGCAGGGTGGCGAGCGCTTCCAGTTCGCGCGCCTTCGCGATCGCCGCACGCTCGGCCTCGCGGCGCTCGGCGGCGGCGCGTTCTTCCTCGGCGCGGCGTTCGGCGGCGATGCGCTCGGCTTCGACACGTTCGGCCGTGATGCGTTCGGCTTCCGCCCGTTCCGCGGCGACGCGCTCGGCTTCCGCTTTCTCCGCCGCCAGGCGTTCGGCCTCGGCCTGTTCCGCGGCAATACGCTCCGCTTCCGCCTTCTCGGCAGCGATGCGCTCGGCTTCGACGCGTTCGGCTTCCGCCTTCTCGGCCGCGGCCTGCGCCGCGTATTCGGCCTCGATGCGCGCGTATTCGGCTTCCTCGGCGGCGACGCGGTCCGCTTCCGCCTTCTCCGCGGCGAGGCGTTCGGCTTCGGCTTTTTCGGCGGCGATGCGCTCGGCTTCCACGCGCTCTGCTTCGGCCTTTTCGGCAGCGGTGCGCTCGGCTTCGAGCCGTTCGGCTTCGGCCTGCTCCGCAGCGGCGCGTTCGGTTTCCAGGCGCTCGGCTTCGGCCTTCTCGGCAGCGATGCGCGCGGCTTCGAGGCGCTCGACTTCCGATTGTTCCGCGGCGAGGCGCTCGACTTCCGATTGTTCCGCGGCGAGGCGCTCGGCTTCGACGCGTTCGGCTTCCGCCTTCTCGGCAGCGATGCGTTCGACTTCAAGGTGTGCGGCTTCGGCTTCGGCCTGTTCCGCGGCGATGCGGTCGGATTCGGCCTGTGGATAGGAATCGATGGGTTCGAGCGTCATCGCCCCCGACGGCAACTCGTGCTCGTGTTCGCCCGGCGGCGGCGGTTCCGGCAGCGCATCGCGCAACGCGGTGAAGCGCGCGGCGAG
This sequence comes from Lysobacter lycopersici, assembly GCF_007556775.1. GTDB lineage: Bacteria > Pseudomonadota > Gammaproteobacteria > Xanthomonadales > Xanthomonadaceae > Pseudoluteimonas > Pseudoluteimonas lycopersici. Next base: position 2,478,881 of record NZ_CP041742.1, on the reverse strand, counting down.
TTCGCCCTGCCTGGAAACGCGCGGCTCCGGCTGCTTGAGCCCGGCGACCGTGCCCTGCACCGCGGTGGCGAGCGCGGCGAGCGCGGCGATGCCTTCGCCGCCGATGACCGCCTTGGCGGCGAGCGCGCGCTTGAGATAGGCCTCGGCGGGCGTGACAGCTTCGGTGATCGCCGGCACTTCGGTCATCGCGAACGCGCCGTTCATGGTGTGCACGGCGCGCAACAGCGCATCGCTGGCCGGTGCGGCATCGCCCGCGTCCTGCAACCAGTTCTCGACAGTGGCGAGGTGTCCGAGGACTTCGGCGTCGAGGATTTCGAGCAGCACCGGATCGACGTTCGCCGGCACGCCCTCCTCGGCGACCGGCGCGGCGACTTCGGCCACGGCTTCGATCGCGGCCGGCGCCTGTTCCACCGGCGCTTCGACCGGCGTCGCCGCCTGCTGCGCGCTGTAGAACACGTCCTCGCCCGCGGCGATGCGATCGGCCACCGCTTCCATGCCGGCGAGGTCGGCGCTGATGCCGCCTTCGCCGCGCAACGCCGCATGCAGTTGCGGCAGCGTGTAGAACGCCTGGTCGACCATCGCCACCACCGCCGGGCTGGCGGGGCGCGAAGCATCGAGCACGCGGTTGAGCATGCCCTCGACCTTCCAGCTGAATTCGCCCAGCGCCTTGGCGCCGACGAGGCGGCCGCTGCCCTTCAGCGTGTGGAACACGCGGCGGATCGGGCGCAGCTTCTCGAGGTCGTCCGGAGCCGCGCGCCACGGCGGCAGCATGCCGTCGAGGTTGCGGATTTCCTCCTCGAATTCCTCGAGGAAGACTTCGCGGATTTCGTCGTCGATCTCGTCGCTGGTGGTGTCGAAACCACCCACGGCCGCGGCGGCGGCGCTCGGCGCGGGGCGCGTCGCGGCCGGCGCTGCCGGTTCGACCGGCACCTCGGTCGCGGCTGCGGCGGGCGCGGACGATTGCAACTGCGTTTCGACTTCCGCGATCCCGGCGTCGGGGGCCTCGTGCATCGCCTCGACCGGCGCCGGCGCTTCCGGCGGCAGCGGCCAGTAGCCGAGCGATTCGAGGCTGCCGTGCGCGATCTCGAGGATGTCGTCGCGGTGCGGACGCTGTTCGCGCAGCGCTTCGAGGTAGTACTCGAGGCTGGCGAGCGCATCGGCGAGCGTGTCGAGTTGCCGGCCGTTCGGCACGCGATGGCGCGCGATCAGTTCCGACTGGGTGAAGCGGCGGATGCCGACCAGGTAATCGGCGGGCAGCGGCAGCTCGAGGATTCGCAGCGCGCCCTCGACTTCCTGCAGCAGGCGCGGCACTTCGGACAGCTGCGCGTGGTCCCAGTTGGTTTCGACGAAGGCGACGAAGGCCTGGCGCGCGTCGGCGAAGTTGGCGACGGCTTCGCGCACGAGGACTTCGAGCACCTTGCGCGATTCACCGGCGATGACGTCCTCGGCGCCGGCTTCGGTGCCGAGCCGCGCGACCTGGTCGTCGAGCGAGGCGTCGACGAACAGCAGCGCGCCGGCGATGTCGAGCAGCGCGCCTTCCTCGGCCGGGCGTTCGCCGCCGACGATGGCGTGCAGCGCGCTTTCCTGCTCGGCGACGAGGTGGCGCGCGTTGCCGAGGCCGAGCATGCCGAGCGTGTCGGAAATACGCCCGAGGGATTCCACCTGCGGTTGCAGTCCGGCGACATCGCGGTCGCCGGTGCGCAGGTGCAGGTCGAGCGCGTCCTTGACCCGCAGCAGGTCTTCCTTCAGCGCGGCGGCGACCGTATCCAGCAATGCGCGGTTGCGTCCGCTGACGCTGCCACGCGCATGTTCGAGTTCCTCGGCGGTCGGCGCGGGCGCGTCGAGGTCGAAGGTCCGGCGCAGTTCCTGTAGCGCGGGATGCTCGCCGGCCTGGGCCGCGTGGTACAGCAGTTGGCGCGTGGGTTCGAGCACCGCGTCGGCGCGACCGAGCCGCAGGTCGTTGCCGTCGAACTGGTGCCGCGCCTCGCGTTCGACCCCGCCGAACGCCTGGCGCAGGCCCGCTCCGGGCAACACCGCCCCGGCCTGCATCGCATGCGCCATCGACGCGGCGACCCACAGCATGCGTTGCGTCGCTTCGTCGCGCGCATGGCCGATGAGGCCCTCGGCCGCGTTGGCGAGCACGTTCACATCGGCTGGGGCGCCGGTTTCCGGCCACTGCGCCAATGCATCGGAGAATTTCGCGAGCTGCGCTTGCGCGGCGTCGTCGGTGGCGACGTTGCTGGCCGCGGCCGGCAGCGGACGATGCAGGTCGGGCGCGAACAGCACGCTTTCGTTGAGGCCAGGGGCACCGCGCGCAGCGCGCAGTTCGTTGAGCAGCGGCAGCAACACGATCGGGATGTCGCGGTGCCCGCCCTGCAGGCGTTCGAGGTAATCGGGCAGCAGCACCACGCCACGCATCAGCGCAGCGCTGGCTTCGTCGCGGTTGCGCGCGTTGCCATCGGCGAGCGTGGTCGCCAGCGTTTCCATTTCCTCGCCGACCATCGCCGGCGCGTACAGCTCGAGCATGCGCAGGCTGCCCTGCACCTGGTGCAGGAGCGTGGCGCAGGCGCGCATGCGCCCGGCGTCGCCCGGATCCTCGGCGTAGGCCTCGATCTCCAGCCGCGCCTGGCGCAGGGTCTCGTCGAGCTCCGGCTTGATCCAGCCGAGCGCGGTGAAATCGATCGCGTCGCGAAGCGCAGTCGTCATCGGCCGGCTCCGGTCGGCGAACGTTCCGCGGCGGATCGGCAGGCGCCGTGCTTGTCCATGCCCGTGCGTGCTCCCGCGATCAGGCCGGCAGCTTGAAGTCGGCGACCGAACGACGCAGGTCGGCCGCGAGCTGCGCCAGGTTTCCGATCGACGCCGCGGTCTGGTTCGCGCCCTGCGAGGTCTGCGCGGTGATCGACTGGATGGTGTTCATCGTCGCGGTGATGTTGGTCGCCGCCGCGGACTGCTGCTGCGCCGCGCTGGAAATGCCCTGGATAAGGGTGGACAGGTCCGACGACACCTTTTCGATCTCGCCCAGCGCGGTACCGGCGTCCTCGGCGAGGCGCGCGCCCGCGACCACTTCCGAAGTCGTTTGTTCCATGGACGACACTGCTTCGTTGGTGTCGGACTGAATCGTCTGCACCAGCGTTTCGATTCGCTTGGTCGCGTTCGACGCGCGTTCGGCGAGTCGCTGCACTTCGTCGGCCACCACCGCGAACCCGCGGCCCGCCTCGCCGGCCGATGCCGCCTGGATGGCCGCGTTCAGCGCGAGGATGTTGGTCTGCTCGGAGATGTCGTTGATCAGTTCCACGATCGAGCCGATTTCCTGCGAGCTTTCGCCCAGTCGCTTGATGCGCTTCGAGGTTTCCTGGATCTGGTCGCGGATCGAGTCCATGCCGGCGATCGTCTGCCGCACCACGTCGGCGCCGTTGGTCGCGATCTGCACCGAGCGCTGCGCCACTTCCGCGGACTCCGCGGAGTTCTTCGACACCTGGTTGATGCTTTGCGCGATTTCGTTGATGCGGTTCGAAGCGGAGTTGATCTCGGTCGCCTGGTGTTCCGCGGCCTCGGCCAGGTGCATGGCGGTGGCCTGCGTTTCCTGAGCGCTCGACGCCACCTGCACCGAGGTGTCGTTGATCGTGCCCACGAGGCTACGCAGCTGTTCGACCGCGAAGTTGATCGAGTCCGCGATCGCGCCGGTCATGTCCTCGGTCACGGTCGCCTTCACGGTCAGGTCGCCTTCCGCGAGCGAACCCATTTCGTCCAGCAGGCGCATGATCGCCTCCTGGTTGCGGTTGTTCAGTTCGAGGGTGGTCTGGTAGCGGCTTCGTTGCGCGCGGTTCAGGGCGAACGCCAAACCGAAGATCGACGCAAGCGCCAGCAAGCCGGAAATGATGCTGACCCACACGCCGCCGATGATGCTGGTGTCCTTGAGCGAACCGAACGCGGTGAACGCGGCGAACAGCTTCTCGCTGTCGGACAACAGCTTGTCGGAGCCGGTCGCGAGCGAGCCCGCCGCGGCCTGCGCGCGGAACAGGTTGGACGAGGTGCCCAGCAGCGCGTCCAGGTCCTTCTTCATGTCGGTCCAGGTGGCCGTGGCCTGGTTGAGCGCGGCGATCGCGCTGCCGTTGCCGAGCTTCTGCACGTTGAGCGTGGCGTCGCCCTGGCGCAGGCCGGCCAGCACCTGCGCGAACACGCCGGAGTCGCGTCCGAGCGCATCGCCGGCAAGCGAGGCGCCGGGGCCGCCGGCGCGGATTTCGGCGACGCGGCGAGCCATGGTCGCGGCCAGCACCACTTCGCGCAGGGCGATGTAGATCTGCGAGGACGGCGAACCCGAGGCCGACATCGCGCGCACCACCTCGTCCATCTGCGCCTGCAACTGCGGCACCTGCTGGGTGAAGCGGTCGGCGTTGCCGGCCAGGCCCAGCACCGCCTGCTGGCTGGCGGTCACCTGCTCGGCGTTCTTCGCCAGCGGCGCCCAGGTCGCGGTCACGGTCTTGATCGGGCCGGACACGCCGGCGGCGCTGCCGAAGCGATCGTTGAGCAGCTTGATGTCGCTGTCGATCTGGGCCTTGGTCGTCTGGAACGCCGCGAACGAATCGGCGTTGCCGCCCACCGCCTCGCGGCCCTGGTTGGCGAGTCGCTGCGAGTTCACCTGCAGGTCCGAGGCCGCGCCGCTGGCGCCGCTGAGTCGCGAAGCCTTGTAGATCGAATAGCCGGTGTTGGCGCCGAACACGACCAGCGAAGCGACCAGCAGGCCCAACCAGAAGTTGGTGCTGAGGTTGCGGCCCTTGCCGGCGATGTTGTCCATTGGAGTGCTCATGGTGTGACCTCGACCTTCCTGTGCGTTGCGCGGGTTCGGCTTGCGCCTAGGCCGCGGCCTGTCTGAACTCGGGCGTGCGCGCCAGCCGGTCCAGGCTGAACACCCCCCACTCGTGGTCGCCGAGGCGGTACGCCCGCTCGACGAAATTCGCGTAGCGGCCGTCCGCGAGCGGCGCGGCCTCGATCTTCTGTTCCTCGACGAAGCTGCGTTGCCCGAACAGTTCGTCGATCGTCACCGCGACGTTGCCGCCGGGCTGGCGCACGACCAGCACGCGCTGGCCTTCGTGCAGCACGGTGCGTTCGCCCTCGAGGAATTGCTTGAGGTCGACGATCGGCAGCAGGTTGCCGCGGATGTTGGCGACGCCGAGCATCCACGGCTGCGCGCCCGGGACCGGCGTCACCGGCGGCATGCCGAGGATTTCCACCACCTCGTCGAAGCCGGAGGCGAGCCGGCGCTGGCCGACGCGGTAACCGACGCCACGCCACAAACCCGGCGCATCGAGCTGCTCGGGCAGGCCGACCACGTGCGCAAGGCTGCGGCTCTCGTAGTCCTGCAGGATCGAGAACGGATCGACCGCGCGCGGCGCATCGGCGACGACAGGCTCCGCCTGCGCCGCCGCGGATGCCGGGAACGGTCCGCGATTGCCCTTGCCGTGCCTGTGCTTCGACATCGGCTCAGGCCGCCAGCACTTCGTTGATGCGTCCGATCAATTCGTCCTCGTTGGGCGGCTTGACGATGTAATCGCGCGCGCCCTGGCGCATGCCCCAGGCTTTGTCGGTTTCCATCCCCTTGGTGCTGACGATCAGCACCGGAATCGCGCTGGTGACCTTGTCACGCGACAACGCGCGGGTGGCCTGGAAGCCGTTCATGCCGGGCAGGACCACGTCCATCAGCACCAGGTCGGGCAGCTCGCGCTTGCAGACTTCGATGCCGTCCTCGGCGCTGCCCGAAGTCAGCACCTGGTGGCCGTTGCGCTGCAGCAGCTGGCTGAGCACCGCGACGTCGGTCGGCGAGTCCTCGATCAGGAGAATGCGTGCCATTGGATTGCCTTACCCCCCGGTCAGGCGTGGACGTGCGTGCGGATCGCGTCGAGGAGCTCCTCGCGCGTGAAAGGTTTGGTGACGTATTGCTCGGAACCGACGATGCGGCCCCGTGCCTTGTCGAACAGGCCGTCCTTGGACGACAGCATGATCACGGGCGTGTTCTTGAACAGCTGGTTGTTCTTGATCAGCGCGCAGGTCTGGTAGCCGTCCAGGCGCGGCATCATGATGTCGACGAAGATGATCTGCGGGCGCTGGTCGGCGATCTTGGCCAGCGCCTCGAACCCGTCGGTGGCGGTAATGACGTCCGCGCCCTCGCGCCGGAGCAGCGTTTCCGCCGTGCGCCGGATGGTCTTCGAATCATCGATGACCATGACCCGCAGGCCTTCGAGGCCACCGGGTCCGTTTACGTCGTGGACCATGCCAACTCCCCTGTTCGTCGTGCTGCATGTCTCTGCAGCTGCGCAGCTGCCTTATATCCCAAGCCGGACACGGGGTGTCAAGCACGCGCGTCGCGGAATGCCGGCGCACGGTGAAAACCGCGAACCGGGCCGCAATTTTCCGCCTGCTACCATTGGCGCATCGCCCCGCGAAGCGCCCGCATGCCGCTCGATGTCGTCGTGGTGATGGACCCGATCGCGTCCATCAAACCGGCCAAGGATTCGACCTTCGCCATGCTGCTGGAGGCGCAGCGACGCGGGCATCGCCTGCACTACGCGCTGCCGGGCTCGCTGGCGGTGGCCGACGGCACGGCGCGGGCCACGACCGCGCCGCTGGAGGTGCGGGATTCGAAAACCGACTGGTTCAGCATCGGCCCGGCCGCGGTGCGGCCGTTCGCCGCCGGCGACCTGGTGCTGATGCGCAAGGATCCGCCGGTCGACGCCGACTACCTGCACGACACCCAGATCCTCGGCCTGGCGCAGCGCCAGGGCGCCCGGATCGTCAATGAGCCGCAGGGCCTGCGCGACCTGAACGAGAAACTGGCGGCGCTGCTGTTCCCGCAATGCTGCCCGCCGACCCTGGTCAGCCGCGACGCGACCGCGCTCAAGGCTTTCGTGAATGCGCATGGCGAGGCCGTACTGAAGCCGCTGGATGGCATGGGCGGGCGTTCGATCTTCCGCGCGAGCGCCGGCGAGCCGAACCTGAATGTGATCCTCGAGACCCTGACCGGCGGTGGCACGCACCTGGCCATGGCCCAGCGCTACCTGCCCGAGATCAGGGATGGCGACAAGCGCATCCTGCTGGTCGATGGCGAACCGGTGGACTACTGCCTCGCGCGCATCCCGCAGGGCGACGAATTCCGCGGCAACCTCGCCGCCGGCGGTCGCGGCGAAGGCCGCCCGCTGTCAGAACGTGATCGCTGGATCGCCGCCCAGGTCGGGCCGGAGATGAAACGCCGCGGCATGCGTTTCGTCGGGCTCGACGTGATCGGCGACTGGCTGACCGAAGTGAACGTCACCAGCCCCACCTGCATCCGCGAACTCGACGCGCAATTCGGCCTCAACATCGCAGGCCGGCTGTTCGACGCGCTCGAAGCCACGCCCGGAACGTGAACGCGGCCATCCCCGAACAGTGGCTGCCGCCGCCGGCGCCGCGGATCGGCGAGCGCGAACGCCTCGGCGCGACCTTCGTGCTGTCGCTGCTGGTGCACGGCATGCTGATCCTCGGCCTCGGCTTCGCGCTGGAAGACGCCGCGCCGGTGCTGCCGACGCTGGAGGTGATGCTGACCCAGACCCAGACCCCGCTGACCCCGCAGCAGGCGGATTTCCTTGCCCAGGCCAACAACCAGGGCGGCGGCGACCAGGACAGGAGCACCCGTCCGCGCGAACCCCAGGCCGGATTGTTGCCGCAACCCGAGCCCGGCATCGCCGCGCAACCGCTGCGCGCGCAATCGCCCGACGCGCAACCACCGCCGGAAGCGCGCGTCGTCGCCAGCCAACGCGCGGAAGAGCCGTTGCCGCAAGCGCAGGCCAGGCCCGAATCCGACCCTTCGCAATTGCCGCAGGGCGAGCAGAAGATCGAGCACGACATCGCCATGGCCCGGCTTGCGGCCGAAATCCACCTGCGTTCGCAGCGCTACGCCAAGCGCCCGAAGCGCAAGTTCGTCTCCGCCAGCACGCGCGAATACGCCTGGGCCGCCTACCTGCGCGAATGGGTCGACCGGGTCGAACGCGTCGGCAACCTGAACTACCCGGAAGAAGCGCGGCGCCGGCACATCGGCGGCGTGGTCGTGATCAACGTCGGCATCCGCCGCGACGGCAGCGTCGAGCGCGCCGACATCGTCCAGTCCAGCAACATCCCGATCCTCGATGCGGCAGCGCTGCGCATCGCGCGCATCGCCGAACCCTATCCACCGCTGCCGAAAACCGAGGAGGATCCCGACATCCTCAACGTGGTCCGCACCTGGCAGTTCATGCCCGGCGGCGAGTTGATCGACCGCTGACATGAGCAAGTTCGAATACCTCTCGGTCCTGACCTCGATCATCATCGGCCTGGCCATCGCCAACCTGCTGTCCGGCGCGGCCCGGCTGATCCAGTTGCGCCACCGCGTGCGCCCGCACGCCACGACCTTCTGCTGGATGGCGATGCTGTTCCTGGCGAACATGCAGATCTGGTGGGTCGCATTCGAACGCCGCGACAGCGCGGCATTCTCGTTCTTCGCATTCCTGCTCTATCTCGCGATGCCGATCGGCGTATTCCTCGCGAGCTACCTCGTGCTTCCGGACCTTGGCGACGAAGACCAGGCCGACCTCGCCGCGAACTTCGACGGGAACCGGCCGTGGTTCTTCGGCTTGCTGGGCTCGGTGCCCGTCGTCAGCCTGCTTGAGGAAGGACTCCGCGACGGCTACCTGCCGCACGACACCGATGCGGCGTTCCGCCTGTTCTTCGCCGGCTTTTGCGTCGTCGCGGCATGCATCCGCAGCCCGCGATTCCAGTTCTGGAACGCCCTGTTGGCGCTGGCCTGTTTCGTCGCCTACGTGGGCGTGCTGTTCCTGCAATTGCGCTGAGCCGGTTCAACCGTAACGCGCCAGCAACACCCATTCGTCCTCGACCTGCACCCGCACCCCGGTTGGCCGTTGGCTCAGCCGATGGCGCATTTCCGCGCTGCGTTCGGCGGCCGCAATCGCGAGGTCGCGGTCCGCGAACCAGTGCCCGCGGCGGTCGCCGCCATCGAGACACCAGCCACGACGGGTGGGAATGAGTTCGAACATCTTGCGTTCCATGGGCCACCCGCATGCGAGGGAAGGAAGCGCTCCGGCCCGGCAAGACGGGGCCCAATCCGTCGCGGTCGTATCCGTTGCAGGGCAGCCATCCATGCCTGTGCAAACCGCGCCGCCGGAGCTGGAACCAGCGTGCCCGGCGCCGCGCCGATCCGCCCTCGGGCAATGCCTGAGCATGGGGTAGGAAAAGTCTGATCTTGCGCCCATGTCCGTGGGCGGCATTCAGCGACGTTGGGTAGATAAACGGCACTTCAAAACCGAGCAAAAGGTGGCATCCATGACAAAGGCATTCCCCGTGCTGTCGCTGCTGGCCACCATGGTTTGTGTGTCGGTCTTCGGCGGGTACGCCAAAGCCGAACTTCGACAGGAAGCCAATTACTTGAACCCGGCCGCGGCTTGCCAAGTGAGCGAGCCAGCGGGCGGTGCGTCTGCAAAGCCCCGGGCCACCGGTTTCCGCAACGAGAGCGCGACCCAAGGCATGTTCGTGATCTGCGGTTATGGAAAACCGACCAGGGATGGGAACGACGCGAATATCCGTTACCTGATTCTCGGTGTTACATCCATTGATGGAATTCCAGCAACTGTGAATTGCACGGGGGTGACCGGGCTGTACCCCGGACATCCAGTGCATCCACTCATGTATTCCACTCTATCCGTGACAACCAATTCCTATAGCCCGCTGACATTCTTCAATTGGTTCCCGGCAGATTGGGGGAGCGCTGATATTTACATCCCGGGTGGATACGAACCGTCGGTAACGTGTTTGCTCCCGCCAAGAACGGCCATCATCTATGTGGCCGATATGTACGATCTCGACTATGGCATGTGACCGGATGGTTGGCGCCTGCCCTGCTCGCGCCATGTCGCGGGGGTGAGCCGGTTCGCATCACGAACGGCCACTGGCCGCAGCCCGTGGCGCCGGCATTTACCGCTTTCCTGAAGACGAACGATCGCGCCACGGTCGCATTCGTTTACAACTTCGTGGCCTCCAACATGGCGCAACCGCCGTATCGTCGCGCCGGGAATCCCCCCGCCCGAGGTACCGCCATGTATCGCCACCAGCAACTCCTGCTCGCGCTCGCCGTGCTCGGATTCGGCGCGCTCGCGTCCGCCCCCGCCGCCGCCGCCTTCCAGGGCAATGCCTACACCGGCCAGAACGCGGCAAGCGCATGCCAATTGAGCATTCCCACGACCAGCACCCAGGTACGGCCCAAGGCCACCGGTTTCCGCAACGAAAGCGCGACCGATTCCGCGTTCGCGATCTGCGGCTACACCAACCCGACCGCGGGCGCCGTCAAGACCTTCATCCTCCGCACCGCATCGATGGATGGCGCCGCGCACACCTTCAACTGCACCGGCGTGGTGGGCAACGCGGGAACCGGCACGCCGCAGGCGTATGCGACCAAGTCCATCACCACCACCGCCGACGGAATGGCCGTCTCGACCAGCTGGGCACCCGCGGACTTCGGTATCGAATCCAACTTCGGCGCGACGTTCCCCTCGGTGACCTGCACCTTGCCGCCGCAAGTCGCGATCATCAGCACCGTCAGCTACGCGGACGTGGATTTCATCAACACGCCCTGACGCAAACCCGCCCTGCCCATCCGGCTTGGGTGGGCACGGCGACGGCTTCGCGCGACAAGGCAGCCGGGCATCCACTGGATGTCCGGTTCGGGTCCCTGATTACGCATAAGCAGGGCGGTTGCACTTCCGCAATCGTCCCCGGGAACCCGCCATGTCCATCGCCACCCGCATTCTTTTGCCGCCGGCCATCCTCGCCTGCGGCCTTGCCCTGTCCGCCCCGGCCGGGGCCGCCACGGTCTATGAGTACGTGAATCCGGCCGTTGCCTGCCAGCTCAGTATCCCTACCACCGATACGAAAGTGCGCCCGAAGGCCTCCGGCTACCGCAACGAAAGCGACAGCAACGGCGCCTTCGTGATCTGCGGCTATGGCAAGCCGACCAGTTCCAGCAGCATCACCCAGATCAACCTGACCCTGCTTTCCATGGATGGCGCATCCCACAGCGTTGATTGCACCGCCGTGAGCGCCGTGAACGGGACGAACAACACGCAGAAATATGTCACGAAGACCGCTGTCGTGTCCGGAACGAACGGCATCACCGTCACCTGGAACCCCGGCGACTTCGGATCCACGAGTGGCGATATCCCCTTCACGCCCTCGCCGTCGGTGACTTGCATCCTCCCGCCGCAAACCGCGATCACGCAGGTGATCGACGCCTACAACCAGTGACGAGGCTTGTCGCCCTGGCCGCGTGGTTGGCCAGGGCGAGCATGTCCGGTTCCGGCCCCCGGTTACGCATCACAAGGGCGGTTGCTGCTTCGCAATCGTCCCGGGAACCCACCATGTCCATCGCCACCCGCTTTCTTTTGCCGTCGACCATCCTGACCTGTGGCTTCGCCATGTCCGCGGAGGCACAAGCCGCTCTGCGCTACACCTACATCAACTTGAATCCTGCAGCCGCCTGTCAGTTGAGCATCCCCACCACCGATACCCAGGTGCGACCCAAGGCCACTGGCTACCGCAATGAAAGCCTGACCAAGGGTGCATTCGTGATCTGCGGTTTCGGCACGCCTACGGACGATGGGACGGCGATGAATGCATACATTTACTTCCATTCCATCGATGGCGTGTCGCGCGACATCAGTTGCACCGCCGTCACTGGAACGGAGGGGCTGAGCCCGCTCGTTTATTCCACCAAGACCGTAAGCTCGACCGCCGGCGGCAACGCCTCGGCAATGGGCTGGACCGACTACGATTTCGCGACCCAAGGTACCCCTTTCTACGAAACCATTCGCGACGGATGGGCAGTGTCGGTCACCTGCACTCTTCCGCCACAGACGTCCATCACCCTCACCAACAGCAAGTTCCAGATCGAAATCGGCAGCTGAGCGGGCTCAGCGATTCCTGTCGCGCTGCTCGGCCAGGGTGAGCGCCACGTTGTTGCGCAAGTAGGCGGGTTCGACGCGTTCCGGCGCGAGCCCGCCGCCGATCTTGAATGCCGATGCGCCGATCCGCGCGACATCGGCGGCATGCGGCAGCGCGGTTGCATCGATGCGAACGAATCGATCCACGAAGCGCGATTGCAGCGTGCCGTCCGCGGCGGAGAAACCGGTGCCGACGCCGATCCAGCCGTCGCCTTGCGGCAATTCGTAGTGCGCGGGCGCGATCACGATTTCATCGCTGGTCGCGACGAGCAAATCGCCATCGCGGCGGAACGCGGCGACGTAGATTTCGCCCATGCGCGCGTCGATGGATGCGAGGACACGCTGTTCCCTCTCCCCTTGTGGGAGAGGGTGGCCGAAGGCCGGGAGAGGGGGAAATGCAAGAGCAGCGAGCGTGGACACCGGCACCACCGGCCTGTCCAGCGCGAGCGCGATGCCCTGCGCCAGCGCCACCGCGAGGCGCACGCCGGTGAACGCGCCCGGCCCGCGGCCGACGGCGATGGCGTCGAGTTGCGATTTCGCCACGCCGGCATCGGCGAGCAATCGTTCCGCCCACGGCAGCGCGAGTTCCGCGTGCTGGCGCGGCGCGATGCCGAAGCTTTCGCGCACCTCGCCGTCGATCCACAGCGCGACGGAACAGGCTTCGGTGGCGGTTTCGATGGCGAGCAGTTTCATGCGGTCGTCGTCGCAGCGAGGAAGGATTCCACTTCGGCAAGCGTACGCGTGATCGGCAGCGGCGGCAGCGAATCGAGGAATACGCGGCCGTAGCCCTTGCCGGTCAGGCGCGGATCGCACAGCACCAGCACGCCATGGTCGGTTTCGCTGCGGATCAGGCGCCCGGCGCCCTGCTTGAGCGCGATCACCGCCTGCGGCAACTGTTCGTCGAAGAACGGATTGCCACCAGAGCGGCGGATCGCTTCCAGCCGCGCTTCGAACACCGGATCGTCCGGTGCGGCGAACGGCAGCTTGTCGATCACCACCACGGTCAGCGCGGCGCCGACCACGTCCACGCCCTCGCGGAAACTCGCGGCGCCGAGCAGCACGCCGTTTCCGGATTCGCGGAATCGCTGCAGCAACACGTGGCGCGGGGCCTCGCCCTGAACGAACAGCGGCCACGGCCCGTCGCGCAGCGCTTCCGCCGCTTCGCGCAGCGCGCGATGCGAAGCGAACAGCAGGAACGCGCGGCCGTTCGAGGCTTCCAGCACCGGGCGCACCGCGGCGAGCATCGCGCCGGTGAATTCGCGCGCGGCCGGCTGCGGCAGGTTCGGCGGCAGATAGCACAACGCCTGCGACTTCCAGTCGAACGGGCTTTGCAACAGCAGCGTGCGCGGATCGTCGAGGCCGAGTCGCGTCGCGACGTGGTCGAAACCGCCATCCACCGCCAGCGTGGCCGAAGTGAACACCCAGGCCGCGTGTGAACGTTCGCGGTGCGAACGCAACGGGCCGGAGACATCCAGCGGCGTGCGCTGCAGGCGGAAGCCGCGTGGCGTGGCTTCGTACCAGCGCACGTCGTCGTCCGCCGGCAGTTCGTCGTCGAACGCATCGTTGTCGAAGTCGCGTTCGATCCGCCAGCGTCCGAGCCGCGCCGAGAATTCCACCGCGCGCGCGTGGCAGGCATCGAGGCCCGGCGCGGAGTCGCGCCATGCTGCGAGCGCGAGCTGCAAGGCCTGCAGCGACGACGACAGCGTTTCGAAGGCATCGCTGGCATCCGGATCGGCCAGCGCCCGCGCCTGCGTCGCACGCGGCGGCAAGGGTTCCAGCGCCGCACGCAGCACGCGCACCGCCTGTTCGAGGTCGCGCGCCGGCGTTTGCAGCGCCGCGAGCGCGCCGGACACGCCCTTGCATTCGGCCAGCGCGTCGCGCGCGAGTTCGACCAATGGCCGCGCGCCGATGCCTTCGCCGAAGAACTGCGCGGCGAGTTCCGGCAGCTGGTGCGCCTCGTCGACGACGAAGGCCTGCGCACCGGGCAGGATTTCGCCGAAACCTTCCTGCTTCAGCGCGAGGTCGGCGAGCAGCAGGTGGTGGTTCACGACGACGATGTCCGCTGCCTGCGCGCGTTGCCGCGCTTGCACCACGAAGCAGTCGTTCCAGAACGGGCATTCGGTGCCAAGGCAGTTGTCGGCGGTACTCGTCACCAGCGGCAGCAGCGGCGAATCGTCGGGCAGCGCCTCGAGTTCGGCGAGGTCGCCCATGCGCGTGCGCCCGCCCCAGGCCACGATGCGCTGGAACAGAGCGGTCTGCGCACCCGGCACGATGCGTGGATCGCCCTTCGCCTGTTCGGTGCGATAGCGGCAGAGGTAATTCGCGCGTCCCTTCAGCAGCGCGCTTTTCAAACCCACGCCGAGCGCGTCGCGCACCCGCGGCAGGTCGCGGTGGTAGAGCTGGTCCTGCAGCGCGCGCGTTCCCGTCGAGAGAATCGTCTTCATTCCCGACAACAGCGCGGGCACGAGATACGCATAGGTCTTGCCCGTGCCGGTGCCGGCTTCGGCCAGCAATACCTCGCGTCGTTCGAACGCATCGGCGACCGCTTCGGTCAAATCGAGTTGCGCCTCGCGCGGGCGAAATTGCGGCAGCGCGCGCGCCAGCGCACCGCCTTCCGAAAGCGCTTCGACCGATTGTCCCGCCAGTCCGCCCGGCGCGCCTGCCGCTTCGTGCATCGCGATCAGGGCGACGGCGGCGGTTGCTGCGCCGGCTGCTGCGGTTGCGGCTGCTGCGGTTGCGGAGCGCGCTTGGCCGGATCGTCGAGGCCGAAGATCTGGCGGAAGCCCTCGCGCACTGCCTGGCCGAAACCTTGCTGTGGCGCGTTCGGATCGTTCGGGTCGATGGCATCCGCCGGCGGCGCGTACACACAGGGCTGGTAGGCGGGTGCGAAGCCGGCGACGAAGGGAATGCGACGCGCGCCCGGGCAGCCGGCATCGGTGCCGTGCGAGCCTTCGATCCACTGCCAGTCCAGTCCCTTGTTCGAGACGTCCAGCGACGCGCTCGGCAGGCGCGAGAAGATCCCCGACCACACCCGCATCGCGCCGGTCGCGCCGTACAGGCCGGTCGGCTGGTTCTGGTCGTTGCCGACCCAGATCACCGCGAGATGGTCGCCGGTCCAGCCGGCGAACCAGCTGTCGCGGCTGTCGTTGCTGGTGCCGGTCTTGCCCGCGGGCTTCAATCGTCCGAGGCCGTCGGCGACGAGCTGGCGCCCGGTGCCCGACGTCACCGCGTACTGCAGTGCGGAGGTGACGATGCGCGCGGCGATGGCATCGCCCGCCTGCGCCGGCGCCGGTGCCTTGTCGTAGCGGTTCACCGTCTTGCCGTTGCGATCGAGCACGCCGCGCACCGCGTGCAGCGGCTGGATTTCGCCGCCGGAAGCGAGGAACTGGTACAGCTGCGCCATCGCGTACGGGCTTTCGTCGACCGCGCCGAGGATCAGCGAGGGATTGCTGGTCGCATCGATGCCGGCGAGCGTGTGGATCAGGTCGGCCAGGCGTTCCGGCTTCACCTGCATGCCGACGCGCACGGTCGCGCGGTTCATCGACTGCGCCAGCGCGTCGAGCAGGCGCACGTTGCCGTGGCTGCGCCCGTCGGAATTGTCCGGCGACCAGCGCTTGCCGTTGTCGAGCGTGATCGTGACCGGGCCGTCGTCGACGTAGCTCGCCAGCGACCAGCGCCCGGGCTGCGCCAGCGCGAGCAGGTACACGAAGGGCTTCAGCAGCGAACCGACCGGACGCTGCGCTTCCACCGCGCGGTTGAAGCCCGGTTCGGAGAACACGCGGCTACCGACCACCGCGCGCACTTCGCCGTCGTGCACGTCGGTCAGCACCAGGCCTGCCTGCAGCGGCGGGCGCTTGGCGCTGCCGATGGACTTGAGCGTGCGCGTCACCGCGCCTTCGGCATAGGCCTGCGCGGACGGCGACATTCCCGTCATCACGCTGAGCCCCGCGCCCTGCAGCGCGTCGGCCGGATAGTCGTGCGCGAGCTGCCGGCGGACGAGGTCGACATAGGCCGGGAAGCGATTCGCGGCGGTGCTGCCCGGCGCATCGGTCACGCCCAGCGGCTTCTTCAGCGCGCGCGCGTATTCGGCGTCGGTGATCAGTTTCGAATTGCGCATCTTCCCGAGCACGAAGTCGCGCCGTTCCAGCGCGCGCTCCGGGTTGCGCCGCGCGTCGTAGTAGGACGGACCGCGCACCATGCCGATCAGCAGCGCGATCTGCTCGGTGTCGAGGTCGCGCAGGTCGCGCCCGAACCAGTAATCGGAGGCCGCGGCCACGCCGCGGATCGCCTGCGCGCCGCGCTGTCCGAGATAGACCTGGTTGAGGTATGTCTCAAGGATGGTGCGCTTGTCGTAGCGCGCCTCGATCAGCAGCGCGTACAGGATTTCGTTGAACTTGCGCGTGATCGTCTGCTCGCGACCGATGCCGAGCAGGCCGCTGCGCGCCAGTTGCTGCGTGAGCGTGCTGCCGCCCTGCATGGATTCGCCGTGCGAACGCACCGTCACCCACGCCGCGCGCAGCATGCCGCTGAGGTCGATGCCGTGGTGGTGGGCGAAATCCTTGTCCTCCACCGCCTGCAGGCCGGTGACCAGCAGTTCCGGCACTTCCTCGATCCGCACCAGCCGGCGTTCTTCCTGCTTCTGCCCGTACAGGGTCGCGATCCGCGCCGGATCGAGCCTGGCACTGCGCACGTCGCGCTTGCCCATCAGGTCGCGCACCCCGGACACGCGGCCATCGCCGAGCTGCACCTGGATGCGGCTCGGGCCGACCGGACCGGTGACGTCGTTGAAGCCGCGGCTCGCGATCAGCCAGCGGCCGCCGTCGCGCGCATAGGTGCCGGGGCGCACGCCGGCGCCGTCGTCGCGGTACGAAGCCGCATCGAGTTCGGTCTTCAGCGTCTGCGCATCCATCGCCAGCCCCGGCGAAAGCGCCAGCGGCCGCGCGTACACGCGCGTCGGCAATTGCCATTGCAACTGGCCGAAACGCGCGCCGACCTGGTGGTTCAGGTACAGCGTGTAGGGAATCAGGAAACCGAGCCCGATCGCGGCCGCGGCCAGCCCCCATGTCGCCAGCCGCTGCCACAGGCCGGGGCCATTCTCGTGGAGGTCGTCGAAATCGTCTTCGTCGTCGTATTCGATGCGCGGCATGTGCTGGCGTTTGGCGCCTGTCGGCGGGCGTACGGGGGATGCGACAATGGCCGCACCGGGCGGATCGCCGCGAGTCTAGCGCAGTGCCGCCCCGCCCTTGTCCCGGAGTCCGCCTGCAGCATGTCCCCGTTCATGGCCGATGCGCGCTTCCTCGCCGACCGCGCGCTGGGCCTGGCGCGGCGCGGCTGGATCAGCCTGCGCACCCGTGGCATGCGTGCCAGCCTCGCGCGGTTGCGCGCGCAGTTCGCACGCGGCGCAGTGCCCTCGTCGCCGCCGTGGATGCCGCCCGCGGACATTGCGCCCGCGTTCGCGACGTCGTCGAACCCGCGCGCGAGCATCGTGATCCCGGTGTTCGACCAGCTGCACCACACCCGGCGCTGCCTGCAGGCGCTGGCGGCGCAGGCGCATGCGGTGGATTTCGAAGTGATCGTCGTCGATGACGGTTCCAGCGACGGCACCGACGCGTATTGCACCGCGATTCCAGGACTGCGTTATCACCGGCGCGCGGGGAACGGCGGTTTCATCGCCGCCTGCAACGACGGCGCGGCACTGGCGCGCGGCGAAGAATTCCTGGTTTTCCTCAACAACGACACCGTGCCGCAGCCGGGCTGGCTGGACGCGCTGCTGCGCACGTTCGACGAGGTACCGGATGCCGGCCTCGTCGGTGCGCAATTGATGTTTCCGGACGGCAGCTTGCAGGAATCCGGCGGCGTGGTCTTCGCCGACGGCAGCGGCTGGAACTACGGTCGTGGCGAATTGCCCGGCGATCCGCGCTTCGCGTATTCGCGCGATGCGGATTACGTGAGCGGCGCGGCGATCGCGATCCGGCGCGAGCTGTTCGCGTGCCTCGGCGGTTTCGACCCGCGCTATGCGCCGGCCTATTACGAAGACACCGACCTCGCCTTCGCCGTGCGCGAGGCCGGATTGCGCGTGCTGGTGCAACCGGCCGCGAAAGTGGTGCACGACGAAGGCGGCACCGCCGGCACCGACGTTCGCGTCGGCCCCAAGGCCGCGCAGGTGCGCAATCAGTCCGTGTTCCGCGAACACCGCGCGGCGCAACTCGCGGCGCAGCCCGCGCCCGGCACGATTCCGACACCGGCGATCCTGCACCGCGGCCAGCGACAGATCCTCATCATCGATGCGCTGACGCCGCAGCCGGACCACGATTCCGGTTCGCTGCGCCTCGTCAACCTGATGCAACTGCTGCGCGAAGGCGGCGCGCATGTCGCATTCCTGCCGGCGAACCGCGAACACGCCGGCCGCTACACCGAAGCCTTGCAGGAATCCGGCGTCGAATGCTGGTACGCGCCGTTCGGAAAACGCGCGCCGGCATGGCTGCGCGAACACGGCCATCGCTTCGACACGATCGTCGTGTGCCGGCATTACGTGCTGCGCGAATTCCTGCCGCTACTGCGCAAGCATGCACCGCAAGCGCGGATCGTGTTCGACACCGTGGACCTGCATTACCTGCGCGAACGCCGCGGTGCGGAAGTTTCCGGCGACGCGGCGCTGCTGCGCACGTCCGAGGCGACAAAGGCGCGCGAACTCGACCTGATCGCCCGCAGCGACGTGACCCTGGTCGTCAGCGAAGCCGAACGCGCCCTGCTCGCGACCGATGCGCCGAATGCGCGAGTCGAAGTGTTGAGCAACCTGCACCAGCTCGCCGGGCCGGGCGGAAGCTTCGCCGCGCGCAAGGACCTGGTGTTCGTCGGCGGTTTACGCCATCCGCCGAACGTGGACGCGGTGCGCTGGTTCGTGGAGGACGTGTTCCCGAACATCCGCTCGCGACTTGCGGACGTGCGTTTCCACTGCATTGGCAGCCACGTTACTGCGGAAATCGAAGCGCTGTCCGCGTATCCGGGCGTGGTGGTGCACGGCCACGTGCCGGACATTTCGCCGTACATGGACGGCTGCCGCATCGGCCTCGCGCCGCTGCGCTATGGCGCGGGGGTGAAGGGCAAGGTCAACCTGAGCATGGCCCACGGCCAGCCGGTGGTGGCGACTTCATGCGCGGTCGAGGGCATGCACCTCGAACCCGGCCGCGACGTGCTGGTCGCCGACGATGCGCAAGGATTCGCCGATGCGGTCGTCGCGCTGTACCGGGACGAGGCGCTGTGGAACACGCTGGCGCGGAACGGCATGCGCAACGTCGCCGAGCATTTTTCGCTGGATGCGGCGCGGGAGACGGTTCGGAGGGTTTTTTTTGGTTAGCGAACGAAGTTTCGGCGTAGAGTTAGAAATAACCGAATGCATGGTGTCAGCCCCATGAAGTCCACTGGCACCGCGCTTTTTGCCCTGGGTATCTGCCTTGTCGGATGTAGGTCAATGCCGATGGAAGATTTCTCTTCCCTCCAGGCCGCTTCCAAACCGCTATTGGCCAGTGCTTGCCTTGCAAGCGCCGAAGTAGCGGTCGATTCGATCTCCAATCCACACGTGCCTAATCTTGTGGATCGAATCGAAACGAGGACTTGTGGAGGGCTCTCGGTGAAGACCTACGTCTCCACCGCGGCGGCCGATCCCGGCGGGTTGACGATGAGTCTTCAAGTGACTCGGCCTAACCACCTGCTGCCTCGTTACATGGATATCGGCCAGTCGGTCGCACCGTTGGTCACCAAGCTCGGCGAGCCTTCATCGAGGACCGATGACAGCATGGTTTACTCCGCGCCGGAGAGCGAAGACTCGGTGACATTCGGCATTGCTGGCGACCGCGTCGTCTCCATTCGTTGGGACTGGCCCGTCGACTGAGACGCAGTAATGCAGGGCGCAATAAGCGCAGCGCATTGCGCCACATTGATTTCGAACCACGATTCCGGCGCATTACGCCTTCGGCTAATGCGCCCTACTGGTTTCCCGCTTCGACCTGACGATTGCGTTTCAAAACAAGATCACGGCCTCGCCGCAACCCGTACCCGTTCCTGCAATTCCGCGATGCCCGGCACCGACGCATCCAGCCGCCGCGCTTCCTCCACCGCCTGCCCCGCCGAATCCACGTCGCCGCCACGCAGGCGCTCCTCGCCCACGTCGACCCAGCGCAACGCCAACGCGCGCCGCGCGCGATTCACTTCTGAACGATCCGCGCCCAGCGCCGCCGCCGCGTCCAGGCAACTGCGCGAACGCGCGAGGCTGTTCGCCTGCAACTGCGTGCGCTGGCACTGCCACGCCGCCGGCAACAACCGCTTCGAAGCCGCGATCACCGCCTTGTCGTCCGGCGCGAGCGAACGCGCCACGCGCAGGCGGTCGAAGGCGCTGTCACCCGGCGGCGTGAGCAGGTCGCCGCGCGCTTCGGCCGCCGCCGCTTGCGCAAGCAACTGCTGGACTTCGCGCTGCCGCTTCGCGCCGACCGGCGCCGGGCGCAATTCGCGTTGCGCCACGCGTGCCCGCGCGAGGTGGGCGCGCGCTTCGCGCAGGCCCGGCGTCGCCGGATCGATGGCCCGTGCGCGATCCAGTGCCGCAGCCGCCCGGTCGAAATGGAAATCCGCGCTGGCCTTTTCCGCATTGCGCACCTGCGCCAGCGCCACCTCGTGCAGGCCCTGCTTCGCCGATGCCGGCGCGTCCGGCAGGGCCGCGAGTTGCCGGTAATCGCGCTCGGCGTCGACGAGTTTCCCGCGCCGCAACGCCGCATCGGCGCGCGATTGCAGCGCATCGCGCGAACGTGCGAACGCGGCCTCGGTTTCCGGCAGGTCGACGTGCCCGGCGTCGTAACCGCGCGCGGTGGAAATGAGCGCCGCGGCATCGGCGAGCTTGCCGGCATCGAGTTCGGCGCGCGCGCGCTGCAGCAGGTCGGCGAGTGCGTCTTCGCGTCCTTCGATGGCATCGGTGCGTTCCGGCTGCAGCGAAAGCACCTTCGCATACAGCGGCAGCGCGGCATCTGGCGCGCCGTCGAGGTTTCCCGCAACCCGCGCCGCAGCCGCGTTCCGCAGCATCGTGTCGATGCCGAGGCGCGAGGCTTCGCGCTTGCGCAGCGCATCGGCCACGGGCTCGACCGCAGCGCGCGGTGCGTCGAGTTCGCGCGCAAGGTCGAGCATGCGCCGCGCTTGGTCGAAGCGGTTGCGCGAAGTCGCGTCGCGCGCCTGCGCCGCGGCCGCCAGCGCGACCCGGGCCAGGCCTTCGCGTGCCTCGCCACGGTCGGGATCCATCGCGATCGCCGCGGTGTACAACTCGCGCGCGCCGCTGCCGTCGACGGCGGTCAGGCGGCCGGCGTCGAGCGCGTCCTGCGCGTGTTCGAGCAGGGTGAGCACCTGGTCCTGCGGCCACAGCCGGTCGAGCGCGGCGACCCGCAGCAGCGGCAACGCCAGCAGCAGCCAAAGCGCGAGCGCCGTTGCGCGTTGCGCCCAGATCCGCCAGTCCGCGCCTGCCGATGCCATGGGCGAAGAATACGCATCCCGTGCGTGGCCGGCGTGAGGTTTCGCACCGAATCAGCCGCGGCGCGCGCGTTCCACCCCAGGCAGGCGCTCGAGTTTTCCGAGCAGGCGCGAGAGTTCCTCGAAGCCCGGCACGCGCAGGCGGATGCGGATGCGCACGCGGCCGCCACGCAGGGTTTCCGCATGCAGGTCGCCGACGTGGGCGTCGGCCTGGGCGATGGTGTCGGTGAGGTCCTTGAGCAGGGCCTTGCGATCCACGCCCTCGACGGTGACTGCGACTTCCTGCGCGCCGGCGGCGCTGCCCCACTCCACCGGCAGCAGGCGTTGCGGCTGTTTCGCCGCGAGCCGCAGCAAGGCCGGGCAATCGGCGCGATGCACGCTGACGCCGCGGCCGCGGGTCAGGTAGCCGGAAATCGCTTCGCCCGGCAGCGGCTGGCAGCAGCGCGCGACCTGCACCATGAGATTGTCGACGCCGACCACGGTGAGCGATGCCGGCTTCGCCTTGGCCACGCGCCGCGGCTGTCGCAGCGCGGGCGTTTCCGGTTCCGGCGCGCGTTCGAGGTCGAGCAACGCGCGCGAGACCTGCGAGGGCCCGACATCGCCAAGCGCGACCAGCACCTGCAACTCGTCGACCGCGGCGACGTTGAAGCGCGACAGCACCGGCGCGAGGTCGTGCTGCAGCAGGCCGAGCCGGCGCAATTCCTTTTCCAGCAGTTCGCGCCCGTCCTGCACGTTGCGCGCGCGGTCGAGCTTGTGGAACCAGCCGCGCACCTTCTCGCGCGAACGCGGGCTGGCGAGGAAGCCGTTCGCGACGACCAGCCAGTCGCGGCGCGGCGCGGCGAGCTTCGCGGTCAGGATCTCGACGCGGTCGCCGCTGCGCAGTTGCGTCTGCAGCGGCACGATGCGGCCGTTGACCTTGGCGCCGTTGCAGCGATGCCCGACCTCGGTGTGCACGTGGTAGGCGAAATCGAGCGGGGTCGCGCCCGCGGGCAGGTCGACGACTTCGCCCTTGGGCGTGAGCGCGTACACGCGGTCTTCGGCGAGTTCGCTTTCGAAGCCGCCCTGCACGCCGTCGGCGCCGGCTTCGAGCAACTGGCGCATCCATTCGATCCGCCGCGAAAACGCGGCGTCGTTGCCGGCGCGGCCTTCCTTGTAGCGCCAGTGCGCGGCCACGCCGAGTTCGGCCTGGCGGTGCATCTCGCGGGTGCGGATCTGCACTTCGACGGTTTTTCCCGCGGGCCCGAGCACCGCGGTATGCAGCGAACGGTAGTCGTTGCGCTTCGGGCGGGCGATGTAGTCGTCGAATTCGCCCGGTACCGGCGTCCACAGCGCATGTACCACGCCGAGCGCGGCGTAGCAGGCGGCCACGTCGTCGACCAGCACCCGCAGCGCACGCAGGTCGTAGAGTTCGCCGATCGGAACGCCCTTCTTCTGCATCTTCCGCCAGATGCTGTAGATGTGCTTCGGCCGCCCGGCGACCTCGGCGGCGATGTCGTGCGCGGCCAGCGATGCCGCGAGTTCGGCGCGCACCTGCGCGATGTAGCGCTCGCGCCCGCCGCGGTTGTCGTCGAGCAGGCGCGCGATGCGCTGGTAGGTGTCGGGTTCCAGCGCGCGGAACGCGAGGTCTTCCAGTTCCCACTTCAACTGCCAGATGCCGAGGCGGTTGGCCAGCGGCGCGTGCAGGTCGCGGGTGAGCCGCGCCATCGCCTGCCGCTGCGCGGGATCGAACGCATCCATCCGCCGCATCCGCGCCAGCTGCAGCGCGAGCAGGATCGGCACCACGCGCAGGTCCTGCACCATCGCCAGCAGCAGCCGGCGCAGGCCTTCCTGGTTGCGCGCGGAACCGGCTTCCGCATGCAGCGCCCAGACCTGCGCGGCGGCGTCCTGCCCTTCCAGCAGCGCCGCGACACCCGGATGCGCGCGCAGGATCGCCGCGCGTTGCGCTTCGGGCACGGCGTCGCCCAACGCGTGCAGCGCGGTCGCGAGCAACGCGTCCTCGTCGCTGCCCAACGCGCGCAGCGACGCCAGCGCATCGTCGAGCAACGCGGCGTCCTGCTCCGGCAGGCGCGCGGCCTCGGCCAGCAGGGCCGGCAATGGCCCGACGGCGGGTGCGGATTTCGGGGCGGAAGCGTTCACGCCGGCATTTCGGGGGAGGCGGGAATGGCTACACTACCGGCGCACCCTGCCGAAGGACACCCCGAATGAAACTTCTTCGCGCCAGCCTCGCCCTCGCACTCCTGTTCGCCTGCGGCGGCGCCTTCGCGCAGGCCGCGGTCGAAACGCAGATGACGCCGGAGGAATTCAAGGCCGCCGGCCTCGACAAGCTCAGCCCGCAGGAACTGGCCAACCTCAACGCCTGGCTGAACCATACGCTGGAAACCGAGACCACCAAGGCCGCGGTGGAGACCAAGAAGAAGATCGAGGACGAGGATCGCGGCTTCTTCCATTTCAACAGCGACGAGCCCATCGTCGGCCACCTCGTCGGCGAATTCCGCAGCTTCGCCAAGGGCCGGCACTACACGCTCGACAACGGCCAGGAGTGGGTGCAGATCGACGATGCCGAACTGTCCGGCGTGCGCCTGACCAACCCGGAAGTGCGGATCAAGCCCGCGATGGTCGGCAATTCCTGGTACATGTCCGTGGGCAAGTACCACAGCCAGGCCCAGGTCAAGCGCGTCAAGTAATCAGGCGATACGGCGCAGCCGCTGCACGCGCTGCGCCAGTTTCTTCGGCGACACCCCGCCCTTCGCGCCGAGTTCCTGCGCGAACAGCTGCACGCGCAGTTCCTCCAGTTCCCAGCGCAGCGCCTGCGTCTCGGCGTCGGCGGGATCCGCGTTTGCCAGCGCGTCGACGAACGGCGCCAGCTCCAGCATGCGCTGCTGATCCCTGGCCGGATCGCGTTGCGCGCGTTCGGCGCGCAAGGACAGCGCCTTGAGCCAGCGCGGGTATTCGGCCAGCGCCTCGACCGGCACGTCGCGCAGGAATCCCGGATGCGCCAGCGCCTCGAGTTGCGAACGCATGTCGTCGAGGTTGCCGCTGGCCCAACCGACCAACTTGGCTTCCAGCTTCGCGCGTATTTCGGCGACGAGGCCGAGGATGGTTTCCGCCTGCTGCAACCGGCGCATCGCTTCGGCGAACAGGTGTTTCGAAATCGCGTCTCGTCGTTGCGCGAAGGCGTCGACGTCGCGGACTTCGAGCAGGCCCGCGTCCGCGAGCGCGGCGAACGCGCCGTCGACCAGGTCCGAGCGCAGGCGGTCGGCGTCCTTCAAGCCATCGACGCGTGGATTCGCCGACTCGATCGCCGCATATAGCAGGGAAATCTTCGGTTGCACCGGCAACTGCTTGCGCGCCTGCTTCATCTTCTCCGCCAGTGCGATGGCAAGCAGCCGGCGCACGCCGCGCGGATGCAGGCGTTCGGCGACCTCGCGCTGCGCGTGGACCACCAGCGACGCGGAATCGCCATCGTCCTGCAGCGCCGGATACGCCGGCACGCCACCCGCACCGGGTACGGACTGCGGAATCGGCGCATCGGGAAATACCGTGATCCCCGCCCTCGCCATGCCCTGCGCCGCATGCTTCGCGAACGCCTCGGCGGCGCGCTTGCCGAAACGCCCGCGCAGTTCGTCGAGGTCGCGGGACTCGGCGAGGACGGATTTTCCGTCCGCATCCTGCAGGCGCAAATTCGCCCGCAAGTGCGGCTCGATACCGGCCGGATCGAAATCGACGGTTCCGACTTCGACGCCGGACAGCTTTTTCAGGAATCGGCCGAGCGCGCCTTCGATGCTGTCGGCCTCCGGACTCGAATGCGCTTCGGCAAACGCACGCGCGAAATCCGGCGCCGGCACGAAGTTGCGGCGCAAGGCCTTCGGCAAGGACTTGATCAACGCGATCGCCTTGTCCTCGACGAAGCCCGGTGCCAGCCACGACAGCCGCGCCGCGTCGAGTGCATTGAGCAGGTGCAGCGGCACGACCACGGTCATGCCGTCGTCGACCGCCCCGGGCTCGAAGCGGTAGCGCACCGCGAGGCGCACATCGCCCAGCGCGATGAACGCGGGGAAACGCGCGGCATCGCTCTGGTCGGCGACGAGCAGATCGTCGCGGCTCCACTCCAGCGCGGCCTTTTCGTCCTTCGACAACTTTCCGTACCACGCATCCAGCGCCTGCGCGTTGTGCACGTGTGCCGGCAGGCGGTCGAGGTACCAGCGCGCCTGCCAATCCTCGTCGACGACTAGGCCGATGCGGCGCAGCTTCGCCTCCTCTTCCTTCGCCAGCTCCAGCGCGTGCAGGTTGCGTTGCAGGAAGACGCTGCGGGTATTGATCGCGCCGGTCAACAGCGCCTCGCGCACGAAGATGCCGCGGCTTTCCTCCGGGAACAGCGCGCCGTAGTGCACCGGCTTCTTCGGTGCGAGCACGAGGCCGAACAGCGAGATCTGTTCGCTGCCGAGCACGCGACCCTGCGACCGCGACCAGTGCGGATCGTGGTGCCGGCGCGCGAGCAGGTGCGGCAATTCGGCGATGGCCCAGTCCGGTTCGATGCCGGCATTGGTGATCGCCCAGACTTTCTCGGTATCGAGCAATGTCGCCGACAGCACCCATGGCGGCGGCTTCGATGCGAGTTTCGAACCGGGGAACAACTGGAACTTGCGCCCGCGCGGACCGTCGTACACGCCCTTGTCTCCGCGATGACCGATCTGGGTCGGCAAGCCGGCGATGAGGGCGCGGTGGAGCGAAACGTAGTCCTTACCCTCCCCTGTGGGAGGGGCTTCAGCCCCGATCGCATATTCCCGATTCGTGCCTCGCTTCGGGCCAGGCGCACTTCGCTTTTCCCGGGTCGGGGCTGAAGCCCCTACCACAAGAGCATCACCCGACCACCCCAACTCCTCGCACTGCAACTTCAACTGCCGATGCAGTTCCCGCCACTCGCGCAGGCGCAGGAAGCCGAGGAAGTTCCTGTCCGCCCACTTGCGCAGCTGCGACTGGGTCAGCTCCTCGTGCGCGTCGCGATACGCATTCCACAACTTGAGGATGCCGACGAACTCCGACTTCGCGTCGGCGAACTGCGCATGCGCGGCATCGGCGGCGGCACGCGCGTCGGCCGGGCGCTCGCGCGGATCCGCGATGCCGAGGAAGCTGGCGACCACCAGCATCTCGCGCAGCACGCCATGCGCGTTCGCCGCGACCAGCATGCGCGCCAGCTTCACGTCGACCGGCAGTTTCGCCATGGTGCGGCCAATGGCGATGAGCTTGCGCTGTGCGTCGACCGCACCAAGTTCGTTCAACTGCTGCCAGCCGTCGGCGACCGCGCGCGGATCCGGCGGTTCGAGGAACGGGAATTTCTCGATCTCGCCCAGCCCGAGCGAGAGCATGCGCAGGATCACGCCGGCCAGCGCGGCGCGGCGGATTTCCGGGTCGGTAAATTCCGGGCGCGCGAGGAAATCGGCTTCCGAATACAGGCGGATGCAGGTGCCCGGCGCGATGCGCCCGCAACGACCGGCACGCTGGTTGGCGCTGGCCTGCGACACCTCCTCGATGTGGAGGCGATCGAGTTTCTGCCGCGGACTGTAGCGCTTGACCCGCGCCACGCCCGGATCGACCACGTAGTGGATGCGCGGCACCGTCAGCGAGGTTTCGGCGACATTGGTCGCGAGCACGATGCGTCGCTGCGGGCCGGGATGGAACACGCGGTCCTGGTCGCGCGCGGACAGCCGCGCGTACAGCGGCAGCACTTCGATGTGGCGGTACTTGCGCCGTTCCAGCGCCTGGTGCGCGTCGCGGATCTCGCGTTCGCCAGGCAGGAAGATCAGGGTGTCGCCGATGCCGCGGTCCCGCTGGATTTCATCGCAGGCGGCGACGATGCCATCGAGGATCGTGCGTTCGCCAGCGTCTTCGCCTTCTCCCTCGAGTGGGCGATATCGCACTTCGACCGGATAGCCGCGCCCCTCCACGTTCACCACCGGCGCATCGCCGAAATGCGCGGCGAAGCGTTCGGTGTCGATGGTCGCCGAGGTCACGATCAACTTCAGGTCCGGGCGCTTCGGCAGCAGTTGCCGCAGGTAGCCGAGCAGGAAATCGATGTTGAGGCTGCGCTCGTGCGCCTCGTCGACGATGATGGTGTCGTACTTCGACAGCCAGCGGTCGTTCTGGATCTCCGCGAGCAGGATGCCGTCGGTCATGAACTTGATCGCGGTTTGCTCGGATACCGCATCGTTGAAGCGCACCTGGTAGCCGACCGCGCCACCGAACGGAACCTGCAGTTCCTCGGCCACGCGCCGCGCCACCGACCGCGCGGCGATCCGCCGCGGTTGCGTGCAGCCGACCATGCCCGCGGCGCCGCGACCGGCGAGCAGGCACAGCTTGGGCAATTGCGTGGTCTTGCCGCTGCCGGTCTCGCCGGCGACGACCACGACCTGATGCTTGCGGATCAGCTCGACCAGTTCGTCGGCATGCGCGGCAATGGGCAGCGTTTCTTCGATGCTCGCGGTCGGCAACGCGGCGGCGCGGCGTTCGCGTTCGGCGATGGAAACCTGCAATTTCGCGGCGAACGCCTCGCGCAACGCGGCATCGCCCGGTTTCGCGTTCCACTTGGCCCACAGGCCGAGCAGGCGGCCGCGATCGCGGCACAGCGCGCCGTCGATGGCGCGTCGTGCCCGCTGCGGCGAGGCGGCGGCGGCTTCGATAGGTCGCATGAATCGCTGGGTTCGCTATGTTGCATTTCACGGACGGGCCGCGGGCGGTTATTGTCGCCGCAAAGCCACCTCGAGGAGACCCGCATGGCCAGCAGGAAACCCGCTTCCGCATCGAAATCCGCCCCCGCCGTCGACATCGGCATCAAGGCCGGCGACCGCGCGAAGGTGGCCGAGGGCCTGTCGCGCTTCCTCGCCGACAGCTACACGCTCTACCTCAAGACCCACAACTTCCACTGGAACGTGACCGGGCCGATGTTCAATTCGCTGCACCTGATGTTCATGGACCAGTACAACGAACAGTGGACCGCGCTGGACCAGATCGCCGAACGCATCCGCGCGCTGGGCTTCAACGCGCCCGGTTCCTACGCCGAATTCGCCAGGCTGTCCTCGATCCGGGAACAGGCCGGCGTCGATGCGCCGGAATGGAAGGCGATGGTGACGCAACTGGTCGAAGGCAACGAGGCGGTGTGCCGTACCGCGCGCAAGGTGCTCGCGACCGCGGACAAGGCCGGCGACGATCCCAGCGTGGACCTGATGACCCAACGCCTCAACATCCACGAGAAGAACGCGTGGATGCTGCGCTCGCTGCTGCAGTAATCCGGATCAGCGCAACAGCAGCAACGCAAGCCCGACCAGCGCGGGCAAGGCCTGCACGTACAGGATGCGGCGACCGACCGTCATCGCGCCGAACACGCCGGCCACGACCACGCAGCCGAGGAAGAACGCGCGCACGCCGTGGTCGTCGGGGCTGAGCCACAGGCCCCACAGCAGGCCGGCGACGAGGAAGCCGTTGTACAGGCCCTGGTTCGCGGCCAGCACCTTCGTGTCGCGCGCGCGCTCGGGCGTCAGCCGGAACGTGCGCATGCCGATGGGCTTGTCCCACAGGAACATTTCCAGCACCAGGAACCATGCGTGAAATAGCGCGACGATGGCGACGATGATGTTCGCGGCAATGTCGAGTGCGTGCATCGATTCCCCCATTCGCCAGCCTGCGCAATGCCACCCGGAGCTTAGCGCGTGCGCGGGCCGTCAGTGGCCCGGCTCCTTGCCGCGCAGGTGCTTGTCCTGCCGGCAGGCGGACAGCGGCCGCGACCAGGCGGCGAGGATGCGCCGGATTTCGCGTTCCCCGCGATCCGCGACCACGCGCATGCAGGCGCAGCCATGCCCGTGCGGGCCGTTCGTTTCCACCCAACGGTTCGCCGCGAAATCCGGCCAGTCGCCTTCGGCCTGTTCCCCGCCCTGCGTGCCGATGGTCCATTCGCCGTCGCGGTCGGTCAGCCAGGCATTGCCGGGCGTCGGATTGTCGAACCAACCGCACAAGGTCATCGCGCCATCCGCGTCCGCCGCATGCGCGGGCAGGCCTGCGACGAGGAGCGGAAGCAATCCGATGGCCAGCAAGACACGACGACGGGCGTTCACGCTCACTGCCCCGCCGGCGGTTCCCACAGCTCGACCTTGTTGCCTTCCGGATCGATCACCCAACCGAATTTGCCGAATCCGGACGCGGTATCGGTTTCGTCCATCACCTCGCAGCCTTCGGCGCGCAATGCGGCGAGCAGCGCGTCGAGATCGGCGACGCGGAAGTTGATCATGAAGGACGCGGACCCCGGCTTCATCTTGTCGGTGTCCTGCGCGAACGGGCTCCAGATCGTCATGCCCGCTTCGCTGCCCTCGCCGCCCCACGGGAAGATCGCGCCGCCCCAGTCGGTGACGTCGAGGCCGAGATGCTCGCGATACCAGGCGCCGAGTGCCTTCGGATCCTTCGCCTTGAAGAAGATGCCGCCGATGCCGGTGACGCGTTGCATGTGGGTTCCCCGAATGTGGCCGTGCGCGATCCGCGACACGGGCTAGCCTAGCGCCAAGCGCACGGGGCCGCCACGCCGGAAACCCGGCCGGGATGGATTGCGGTGCGCGCTAGTCGTTCCCGCAAAAGACGGTGGACGCCTCGCCTTCCGGCTGCCACGCGCCATCGCGTTCGGAGAATAACCAGCGCGTGGAAAAACAATCCCTGCCGAGCAGGCTGTTGCTGGTGCGGTTGTCGCTGGATACGCGGCAGAGCATCACTTGCCCGTCGTCGGATCCGAACCAGTGCAGTTTTCCGCCTTTGCCCGTGTTCGAAACCCCGGCCGCGGCCAGCATTCCGGCTTCCGCTTCGGGAGGCGTCGCGAGCAAGGCCCATTGCCCCGGGGAAGCGCCGCACTTTTCATGGATCGCGGCCGGGCCGCCCGTGCTTGCGCAAGAGGAAAGGAGGATTGCGATGGCGAGCACGAATGGTGAACGCATGGCGCCTG
Source organism: Lysobacter lycopersici (assembly GCF_007556775.1). Lineage (GTDB taxonomy): Bacteria > Pseudomonadota > Gammaproteobacteria > Xanthomonadales > Xanthomonadaceae > Pseudoluteimonas > Pseudoluteimonas lycopersici. Next base: position 2,448,383 of record NZ_CP041742.1, on the reverse strand, counting down.
GATCGGGAAAGCCTGCAAGGCGTCGGGGATGCGCGCCAGCGTAACGCGAAGCGCCCGGAGCCGCCACGGAGCGGGTTCGGCTTGAATGAATTGTTAGGCCGCACTGCGATAAGCCCAGTAGGCGGCGAGCGAGACGGCGCCAAGTCCCTGCAATACCAGAACAACAAGCATGGTCTTCTTGAGCGGGCCTGATTGCTTGATGTAGCTGAAGCAGCCAAAGCCGAATACAACTGCATAGATGACGCACCAAGCGAGCCAGGCGATTCCAACTCCGGTACAGCCGAATCCTTCGCAGTGTGTGCGCCATAGGCTGATGCCACAGATCGCGAGGACGATCGTGGCGGCGAGGTAGATCGCCCCGAGAGTGGTGCGGATGATCGGGTTCATGGCTTTGACTGCGGACATGATTTTGTGCGGCCTGACGCCTGAGTTAAGCCGACCTGCGAAGCGGCGTCGGCTTGAACGAATTGTTAGGCGGCATAGCGCCGGATGACGGTGTAGAAAGCGGTTGCCGTAGCGAGAAACAACGCCGCGAATGCAACGGGGTTGACGCGCAGTGCCGGCAAAGCGAATGCAACCCATGCCAAAACACCTATCGCAAGAACGACAATCCCGAACTCGCGATTTGCGCGATACCAAATCGCAGGATCAGCTTTCGTCCGACTGGTGATTACACCAAGCCACCGATTCCGAGGCACAAGCTTCAGGATGAATGAGAGGCCAACCAGGCAAAGCACCGTTGCTTCAACCGCTAAGAATAGTTTCATCCCATGCCGCCTAACGCCTGAATTAAGCCGACCCGCGAAGCGGCTTCGGCTTGAACGAATTGTTAGCCACGCCCCCGAGAAGTCCAGCTCACAAGTGCTCGGCCAAACATCAATAGCGGCATGTACTGGAAGAATAAGGCTATCAGGATGCCTGACAGGATGTTCCAGAAACCGCCGCCAACAATGCACGGCACTAGTACCGCAACAAACGGCATTCCGCAGAACCATGCGATTTTGGTACGCCAATAGGCAAGCATAAAAGCGAATGCCAGGATCCCTGCTATTGGACTAATAGCTACTGTAGAAAGAGATAGACCGCGGAAGGCCCAGATAAGAATCACACCAAGAGCCGAAACGGCACAACCGAGAGGGGCCGCCTTAAGCGATTCATTCGCGGTGTTGGCCATGAACAGTGGGTTTGGCACGGCTAACGCCTGAGTTAAGCCGGGCCGTGAAGCGGTGTCGGCTTGAATGAATTGTTAGGCCTCACTTCTTAAATAGACCAAATAAGAAGAGGCCGGCAGAGATTGCGGCGCAAATAGCGGCCCAACGATTCTCGGATGCCAAAACTGACGAAAGATGTGCTGATTCGCTACCGACAGTCGAGAGATGCCAGAACATCCCCGACAAGAAGGCAAAAATAATTGCTATCCCATTGATTGCGGCGAGTACCCCGCGAGAGATCTGGTTATTGCCATTCCCCATAATTCCACCGGTTGCTGATGTGAGGCCTAAGGCCTGAGTTAAGCCGCGCCACGAAGCGGCGTCGGCTTGAATGATTTGTTAGGCCTGTTCCGGCCCATCTGGATACTCAATGTAGTTGAGGTCTATGCGGTCTTTGAACTGCGCAATAGAAGATTCAAGAACGTCAAAATCCAACTGACGCGAAAACAAAGTCATGTACGTTCTCCGCTCGGTATCATCTCTGAAAATTTCCATCACCAGGTCTCCATTGATGTAGGTCTCGAGGCCAATGCCATCTCTGGGATTTACATCACTCGCAACAACGTATTGGATTTCTTTTTTGGGGTGCATGTGAATCACCAGACAGACCTAACGCCTAATAGACCCCAAAAGCGGGGTGTAACGGGATAGTCCCTCCCCGCCCCATCGTCGTCAATTGGACTATTCCCCCCATCGCATCGCGTACTTGCCCGATGGCCGCCGACCGCGATCGCGATTGAGTGTGCCTACGTCGGCCGTGTGCGGCGCTACATCCTCGCGAACGGCAAGCGCCATCCGCGCGAACTCGGGCAGACGGAACTCGCTGGAACGACGGGATCACGCCCGCTCGCTCGCGACCACATCCGGGAATTCGCACAAAAAAACCCCGGCCGAAGCCGGGGTCGAGGAAGGACATCGATGATCTGGAGAGGATCGGTGGCGGTGCCTTACGGAATCGTCACGGATTTGCTCGTGCTGCTTGTGGCGCCGTCGTCGTCGGTCACCGTCAGCGTCACCGTGTACGTGCCGGAGCTGGCGTACTTGTAGGTGAGCGGGGTCTTGGTCGAGGTCCTGCCGTCGCCCGAATCCCACTTCACCGAAACGATGGTTCCGTCCGAATCGGTGGACGTGCTGGTGACCTGCACGAACTTGCCCAGCTGCTTGACGGTGAAGCTCGCCACCGGCGGATTGTTGCTGCCACCACCACCGCAACCGGTGCCCGTCGGGGTCACGCCGACCGTGGCGAACGCGGCCACCACTTGCTGCCCATCCATGCCCATGTCCACGGCCGCACGTTGCACGCCGCAGGCGCCGTCGTTCCACTGGGTCGTGGGCGTCCAGTAATCGCGGTTGGCGCGCGCGAAGGCCTGGAACGCGGTCTTGGTGTTCCAGCCCGGGGACTTCGCCAGGTTGCAGAATGCCTTGTTCTGCACGCCCGACGAGTAGTGGTTGTCCATGCCACGGCGCGGCATGTCGGCGGCGTTGTCGATCGAAATGCCGTCCTGGGTGGGATCGCACATGTAACGCAGCGCGCCGTTGCCCTTGAAGATCTCCTCGCCGACCAGGAAATCGTTGGTGCCGGTCATGAAGTACTCGGCCGCCTCGCCCGCGATGTCGGAGAACGACTCGTTCATGCCGCCCGACTGCCCGCTGTCGTAGTTGAGGTTCGAGTTCTGGCTGGTGTATCCGTGCGACACCTCGTGGCCCAGCACGTCCAGGCCGACCAGCGGGTAGAACGTGGTGCGGCCGTCGCCGAAGATCATCGTGGAGGTCGCGGGGTTCCAGCCGGCATTCTCGTAATTCGTGCCGTAGTGCACCCCGAGCGTCAGGATGACGGTCAGCGGCGCGGCGTTCATGTAGTCGCTGTACATGTCGAACACGACACCGCCGAAATAGTGCGCATCGTTCAACGGCGAATAGCCGCCGTTGATGGTGTCGCCGGTATGCCGCGGGCAGGTGTAGCTGAACGCCGGATCGGAAGAGTTCGGGTTCCGCGATGCATGGTTGAGGTCGACCGTCTTGACCTTGCTCGTCAGCATGGTGCAGGTGCTGCCGCTCACGCCGACGTCCATGAAGCCGAAATCCGTGCCGTATTCGTACTGGCCGGTCTTCTGGTTGCCGCCCGGGCCGGTACCGACCGCATCCGTCTGGAAATTCTCGCGTTTCAGCAGCACTTTGCCGCTGTCGGCATCCACGATCACCAGCGGGGCGGTGGGGCCGCTGCGCAGGTTGGCGGAAAGCTGCACGACATGGGCGCGATGCGCGTGCCCGTCGTCGTCGACGTAGATCATCAGCCGGGACTTGTGCGCGTTCGGCGCCACCGAACCGAGCGCGGCGCTCCGGGCGATGCCGAGCGCCTGTGCGCCGGTGACGCGGATCGGCGTGGCCGGGATCTCGTTCTGAAGCCCCGTCACCATGCGCCCGAACAGCGCTTCGACCCGGCCGGTCTTCGCGTTCTCGCTGACGATGACGTTCTCGCCGTAGACCGGGATGCCGCGGAAGGTCTGCTCATAGCGCGTGTTGCGCTTGCCGAAGTCCGAATGGCGCGTGGACAGCAGCAGGTTCGATTCGGAATCCATGTTCAGCAGCCGCTCGTGGCGTGCATGCGCCATGCCCGGCGTGCCGTTGGCAGCCACGAAGCTGGAATAACGCGCCTGCAACTGCGCGAGATTCGCGTTCTGCAGGTCCTGGCGGCCGGCCGCCATCGCGGCGGGCGCGATGCAGCACAGTGTCACGGCAACGGCGAGTGCGCGTGGACGCAGGCCTGAAAGCGTGCAATTCGACATCTTGGCTTCCCCTCGAACGTAGTGTGGACGGAATGGAAACAGGGCTTTCCTGCCCGACCCGCCCCCGCGAGGTCGACGCGAAACGAAAGGCCTTCGGATGGACGTCGATCACGACATCCGTTCGCGAAACTAAGTGGCGCGCCCGCCGGCCTCAAGCTGCGTCGCAACAAAAAAATGTGACGGCCATCAAATTCATGTGCTGTTATATCGTTACATCGCCGCGTCGCAGGATGTCTCCAGCCCACGGGCGTGCGCATTCATTTCTTCGGCGTGCGTCGAATCGCATGGAACGCGATTGAATTCGCATCGTCGACGCGACGCTTGCGAACCTCGGGGTCGCGCCCGTTCGAACGCTGCGTGCGCAAGTGCGTGGGCGGACAGACGTAGCGGGAGAATCCAGGACCAGCGGATCGAGTCCGCCTTTGTAGGAGCGGGCTTGACCGCGACATGGTTGCGAAACCCCGGTCGCGACTTCCGTCGCTCCTGCCAAAAAAAAAAAAGCAATCGCGGCTAAAGCCGCTCCCACAGGAGTTTCCGGTTCGCGCTCGTTCGAACGCCGCGCGCGCAAGCGCGTGGCCGGGCTCGCTTCTGACAGACGAATGTCTGTCCAATCCTTCCACGACAATGCTGGGGAGAACGTGGTGGGCCGTGAAGGATTCGAACCTTCGACCAAAAGATTAAAAGTCTTCTGCTCTACCGACTGAGCTAACGGCCCACGGGGACGCGAATTCTAGCGGTAACGCGTGGGATCGGCCACGCCGGCCTCGGCGAAGCCCTGCGCGCGCAGGCGGCAGGCGTCGCAATGGCCGCAGGCGCGGCCGTCGGCATCGGCCTGGTAGCACGACACCGTCTGCGAGAAATCCACGCCCAGGCGCAGGCCCTCGCGCACGATGTCGGCCTTGGACATGCGCATCAGCGGCGCGTGCACGCGGAAGCGGCTGCCTTCCACGCCGGCCTTGGTCGCGAGGTTGGCGAGCGCCTCGAAACCGGCGATGAATTCCGGCCGGCAATCCGGATAGCCGGAATAGTCGACCGCGTTCACGCCGCAGAACAGGTCGGTGGCGCCCAGCACCTCGGCCCAGCCCAGCGCCACCGACAGCATGATGGTGTTGCGCGCGGGCACGTAGGTCGAGGGAATGCCCTGCCCGATCACGTGGCCATCGTCGTCGGTCGGAACGTCGATGTCGTCCGTCAGCGCCGATCCGCCGATGCTGCGCAGGTCCACGTGCACGGTCTTGTGCGCGACCGCGCCGAGCGCCGTCGAAACGCGATCCGCGGCGTCGAGTTCGGAGGTGTGGCGCTGGCCGTAGCGCACGCTGAGCGCATGCACGTCGTAACCCGCTTCGCGGGCGATGGCGAGCACCACCGCGGAATCCATGCCGCCGGAGACGAGCACGACAGCCGGCTTGTGCGCGCTCATCGGCCCGGTTCCTCGCCCCACAGGATCTTGTGCAATTGCAGTTGGAACCGCACCGGCAATTTTTCCTCGACGATCCAGTCCGCGAGTTCGCGCGGCGACACCTGCGCGTGGCTGGGCGAGAACAGCACGTCGCAGGTTTCGTGCAGGCGGTGTTCGGACACCACGTCTTTCGCCCAGTCGAAATCGGCGCGCGAACAGATGACGAACTTCACCTGGTCGCGTGCGGTGAGTAGCGGCAAGTTGGACCACAGGTTGCGCCCGGCTTCGCCCGAGCCCGGGGTCTTGATGTCGAGCACGCGCGAGACGCGCGCATCGACGCCGTCGATGTCGATGGCGCCGGAAGTTTCCAGCGACACGCTGTAGCCGGCTTCGCAAAGTTTCGACAGCAACGCGATGCAACGCTTCTGCGCCAGCGGTTCGCCGCCGGTGACGCATACATGGCGCGCGCCGTGGCGCGCGACTTCGGCGAGGATGGCGTCGATCTCCCACCACTGCCCGCCGTGGAAGGCGTAGGCCGTATCGCAGTACTGGCAGCGCAACGGGCAACCGGTGAGGCGCACGAACACCGTCGGCCAGCCGGCGTCGCGGGCCTCGCCCTGCAGCGACAGGAAGACTTCGGTGATTTTGAGCCGGTCTTGCGGCTTCGCGACCGCCGATGCGGCGGCCGCATCGGGGGCGACGACGTTCATGCGCCCATTTTACGGGCTTGGATCAGCGCGCGCGCGCGAGCCGAATCGCCTGCAACCGATCCGCGGCCGTTGCCGCGGCATCGCTGCCCGGGTACTGCTGCTGGACCGCGGTGAGCGTGGCTTCGGCGGCGTCGTACTGTTTCGCGCCGTATTGCGAGAGGCCGAGCTTGAGCAGCGCCGCGGAAGCCTTGTCGTGGGTCGGGTAACGCTGCAGCAGGGCCTGGAACTGCTGCTGCGCGAGCTCGTAGTTCTGGGTGACGTAGTAACTCTCGCCCAACCAATACAACGCGTTCGGCGCGTAGGTGCCGTCCGGGTATTGCGCGAGGAAGGCCTGGAATTGCCGCGCCGAGTCCACGTACTGGCCGGACTTGAGCGTGTCGAACGCGGCCTGGTAGGCGCTGCGCTCGTCGCCGGTCGCGGCCAGCGCGCCACGATCGCCGTGCACGCTCGGCGGGCGATCCACGGGGGCGGGTACGGCGGGCGTCTTCGCGGTCGCCGACGGCGGCGTGGCCGATGCGCCGCCTTCGAGCCGCTGCAGACGGCCGTCGACGTCGAGGTACAGGTTCTTGTTCGACTCGCGTTCCTGCTCCAGCTGTTGCTGCAGCTGTTCCATGTCGCCGCGCAGGGACTGCACTTCCGCACGCAAGGCGGCGATCTGGTTCAGCAGTTCCACGTTGCCCTGCCCGCTGTTGGCCGAGGCCTGCTCGAGCGCGGAAACGCGGTCGGCGAGGCTGGCGCGTTGCGCCGCGAATGCGGGAGCGGCGGCCACGAGGGCCGCCGCCACGGCTGCGATGAAAACGCGCTTCGCCATCACTTCGCCGTGTACACGATCTCGACGCGACGGTTCTGCGACCAGCAGCCTTCGTTCGATTCGTTGCAGACCGGGCGTTCCTCGCCGTAGCTGACCACGGTGATCTGGCTGGCGGAGCCTCCATTGGCCTGCAGCGCGGAGGACACCGCGTTGCCGCGACGCTCGCCCAGGCCCATGTTGTATTCGCGGCTGCCGCGCTCGTCGGCGTTGCCTTCCAGGGTCATGCGCGCATCCGGGCGGTCGCGCAGGTACTTGGCGTGGCAGGCCATCGCCGCCTGGAAGTCGGGCTTGATCGCGTCCTGGTCGAGGTCGAAGTACACCACGCGCTGGCGCAGGCAGGCATCGGTATCGAGGTCGGCCGGGGTGTAGGCGCCCGGGGCAACCGGGGACGTGACCGGGGCGGTGCCCACGCCGGTGTCGACCGGGGGCGTTTCCTTCACCTTCTTGGAACAGGCAGCCGCGGCGGCGCACATCAGGGCGACGGTCAGGATGCGGGTGGTGGTGTTCATGCGTTTCTCCTCGTCGGGTTGGCACTGCGAATAACGGACGCGGCCCGCCATACGGGCCACGCGGGAAACATCAGCGTTGCTGGCGGAACGGACCCCAGGCCGGTTCGCGCGCGCCCTGCACCAGTTGCTGGCGAACGCGTCCGTCGGCGGAGACCACGAACACGCCGCCACGCGCGGCGTACAGCAGCATCGCACCATTCGGGGCGAAGCTGGGCGCTTCGTCCTGCGAACCGGGCGACAGCTTCGTCCACTGCGGCGAACCCAGGCTGCGGTCGAGCAGCGCGACGCGGTAATCGTTGCCGGCGCCCTGCAGCACCGCGATCTTCTTGCCGTCGGCCGACACCGTCGGGCTGGCGTTGTAGCTGCCCTGGAAGGTGACGCGGCTGGCGCCGCCGCCGCTCGCCGGGGCCTGGTAGATCTGCGGGCGACCGCCGCGGTCGGAGGTGAAATAGATGGTGCTGCCGTCGGCACTGAAGGTCGGCTCGGTATCGATGCCCATCTGGTCGGTGATGCGCGTGAGCGCGCGGCTGCCGAGGTCCATCACGTAGATGTCGGGATTGCCGTTCTTCGACAAACTCATCGCCAGCCGGCGTCCATCTGGCGAGAAGCTCGGTGCGCCGTTGATGCCGCGGAACGCGGTTACCGCTTCGCGCGCGCCGGTGGACAGGTTCTGCACGTAGATCGCCGAATTGCCGCTTTCGAAGCTGACGTAGGCGAGCTTGCTTCCGTCCGGGCTCCACGCCGGCGACAGCAGCGGCTGGTTGGAACGAACGACGGTATTGGGATTCGCGCCATCGGAATCGGCGACCACCAGGGTGTAGCTGGTATTGCGGCCCAGCCCGCTGGCGGTGACGTAGGCCATGCGCGTCCAGAACGCGCCGCGCACGCCGAGGATCTTTTCGTAGATGGCGTCGGCGATCTGGTGGGCGACGTCGCGCGAAGGCGGGGCGGACAACGCGAAGCCGAGCAGTCGCTGCTGTTTCGCCACGTCGAACAGTTCATATTCGATCCGGTTGGCATCGACCACGCGGCCGACGACGAGGAAATCCTGCTTCGCCGCCGACCACGCGGGGAACTGCACCTCGCCACCCTGGGTCGGCGGCGCGGCCGGGGCCGAGATCGCGCGGATAGCGGTCTCGGGCATGGCGCGGAACTGGCCGCTGCGGTCGAGGTCGGCGCGAATGATCGCGGCGATGTCGGTGCCGCCCGCGGTTCCGCCGAACGGGGCGACCGCGATCGGCAACGCCGAAGCCTGCCCGCCGACAATGTCCAGCTTCAGCGGGCCATCGTTCTGCGCGGCCGCGGCGAGCGGCCACGCGGCCAGGCAGGCCAGCACCCAGGCGGCGATGGTGCGTGGAATCCGGGACATGCAGGCCCTCCCTGGGCGGATCGCGTCGTATGTGAACAGGTTGGCCGTTACGGGCTTGAGAAAGATGAACGGAACGCGACCGGCGGCTATTCAGTTGTCCTCGGCCTGGAAATGGAGTTCCAGTTGGCGCTTGAACACGGATTCGAATCCCGCGTACGGCAAGGGTTGCGCCTTCAGTACCGCCGCCTCGACCGAGCGCTTGCCGAGCGCGTCGTACGGACAGGAAGGGCTGACCTGCACATCGATCACCTTGCCGCCCGGCAACTGGGTGATGTTGATCACGCAACGCGCACTCAGCGGCACGTTGTCCGGGCGCGTCCAGTTGCTGCGGATGGCTTGCGTGAGTGCCGCGGCGTACCGCGCCTTCAAGCCATTGTCGGCATCGGGATTGCCCGGTGGCGGACTGGCGCTCGCCGCCGCATCCGAGGCCTGCTGCGCCTTCCAGTCGGCGAGTTGTTGCAGGCGCGCGGCGGCCTGGTCGGCAGCGCGCTTGGCGAGCGCCCGCTGGGCCTTGACCTGCTCCAGCCGCGCGAGGATCTCGCGCTGCTTCTGCTGCTGTTCCTGCTTCTGCCGCTCCTGCTCGTCGAGGTCGACCTGCTGCTGGCGCTGCTTGGCTTCCTGCTCGCGCAAGCGCGTGTCGGGCGAAACCGCGTCGCGCCGCACTTCCTCCTGGTCGACGGCATCGGGTTCCGGCAACTGCTCCTGGGCCCGAGGCTGCGGCGGGGGCGGCGTTTCCTCCGGCAACGGTTCGGGCAAGGATTTTTCCTCCGGCGTCGGCGGCGGTGGCGGCGGTTTCACTGCCTCCCGCTTCAGCGCGCGCTGCAACGACGGCGACAGCGCGTTCGCATCGATCACCTCGGCCTGGACCGGCACGCCCCAGCTTTCCTGCGGCGCGCCCTGGCGCGTCCACCAGAGGCCGAAATACATCAGCGCGAACAGCAGCGCGTGCAGCGCCAGCGCATAGACGAACGCCCGGGTGGTGTCGGCGCGGGTTTCCCTCACTTCGCGGCCGTCCCCACCGGCTGGCTCATCAACCCGACCTTGTCCACGCCCGCGTTCTGCAGCAGCGCCATCGCGTCGAGCACGACTTCGTAGTTGGCCTCGCGGTCGCCGGCGACGAACACCGGCAGGTCGGGGTTGTTCGCCACCAGCGTCTTCACCTTCGCCTGGAGCATGTCGGCCGGCAGTTCCTGCGGCTGCCCGCCCTGCACGATCAGCGCGTAGCGGCCGTCGCGGTCGACGCGCACGATGACCGGATCCTTGCGGTCCTGGATCGATTTCGCGTTCGACTGCGGCAGGGACACGTCGACGCCGAGGTTGAGCAGCGGCGCGGTGACCATGAAGATGATCAGAAGCACCAGCATCACGTCGATGTAGGGCACGACGTTGATGTCGGCCTTGAGCCGGCGCTTGCGGCCGCGGCGCGAGGAAGCGGTCGTCGCCATCGCGGCTTACTCCTCGAGGTGCGCCTGGCGCTGCAGGATCGAGGAGAACTCCTCGGAGAACGCGTCGTAGCGCGTGGAGATGCGGTCGACCTTGGTCGCGAAGCGGTTGTAGGCCCACACCGCGGGGATCGCCGCGAACAGGCCCATCGCGGTCGCGACCAGCGCTTCGGAAATGCCCGGCGCGACCGTCGCGATCGTCGCTTCCTTGACGTTCGCCAGGCCCTGGAACGACACCATGATCCCCCACACCGTGCCGAACAGGCCGACGTAGGGGCTGATCGAACCGACGTTGGCGAGGAACTCGAGGTTGTGCTCGAGCCCGTCGAGTTCGCGCGAGGCGGTGGCGCGCATCGCGCGTTGCGCGCCTTCGAGCTGGGCGCGGGAATCCACGCCGCGGCGCTGGCGCACGCGGTTGAATTCGCGGAAACCGGCTTCGAAGATCGCCTCGAGGCCGCCGACATCGCGGCTACGCTCGGTGGCGCCGGCATAGAGCTTGGACAGCTCCGAACCGGACCAGAAGCGTTCCTCGAAACGCTCCGCTTCGCGCTCGGCGCGCCCGAGCACGCTGCGCTTGCGGAAGATGATCAGCCACGAGGCGATGGACGCGAGCAGCAGCAACAGCATTACCAGCTGCACCGGCAGGCTGGCATGCAGCACCAGTTGCAGGAAATCGATGTGGCCTGCGCCAGCCACCGTCGCGGCGTGGTTCGCCGCATCGCCCAGTGCGTCGGCGCTCGCGGCCACCGATTCTGGCAGCGGTTCGGGATTGGCCTGCAGCGCGAGTACGAGGGTCATGCGTGGCTCCGGGGAATGACAAGGGGTTCGAGCGCCGCGAACAGCGGCGCGGGAATCGCGCGTGGGCGGAACGTCGGCGCATCCAGCGCCGCGACCCGCACCTCGGCGTCGAGCAACAACGCATCGCCGCGCTTGATCGATTGCGCCAGCACCAGGCTCGCGCGCCGGCATTCGCGCAGTTCGACCGTGACGTCGAGCAGGTCGTCCAACCGCGCGGGCGCGCGGAAATCGATCCGCATCGCCCGCACCGCGAACACCAGACCGTGGACGTCGCGCAGGAGTTCCTGCCCGTTCCCCAATGCGCGCATCCATTCGCTGCGCGCGCGCTCGAGGAAGGCCAGGTACTGCGCGTGGTAGACCACGCCGCCGGCGTCGGTATCCTCCCAATACACGCGTGTCGGCCAACTGAACACGGGTTCAGCCGCCGCTTGCATCGTCGGCGAACAGGCCGTCGGGCGGCGCGGGCTTCAATCCGAGCAGCAACCATGCCTTGCGCGTGGCCATGCGCCCGCGCGCGGTGCGCGCGAGGAAGCCCTGCTGGATCAGGTAGGGTTCGACCACGTCCTCGAGCGTGCCGCGTTCCTCGCCCAGTGCCGCGGCCAGCGATTCGATCCCGACCGGGCCGCCGTCGAACTGCTCGACGACGAGGCGCAGCAGGCGCCGGTCGAGTTCGTCGAAGCCTTCCGCGTCGACCTTGAGCATCGCCATCGCCGCATCGGCGACCTCGCGCTCGATGCGCCCGCCGGCGCGCACCTGGGCGTAATCGCGCGCGCGCCGCAACAACCGGTTGGCGATGCGCGGGGTGCCGCGCGAACGCCGCGCGATTTCGTCCGCGCCTTCGGCTTCGCAAGCTATGCCGAGGATGCGCGCAGAGCGCCGCACGATCTGCGCGAGTTCGTTCGCGTCGTAGAATTCCAGCCGCTGCACGATGCCGAAGCGGTCGCGCAGCGGCGCGGTGAGCAGGCCCGCGCGCGTGGTCGCGCCGACCAGGGTGAACGGCGGCAGGTCGAGCTTGATCGAGCGCGCGGCCGGGCCCTCGCCGATCATGATGTCGATCTGGAAATCCTCCATCGCCGGATACAGGATTTCCTCGACCACCGGCGAAAGGCGGTGGATCTCGTCGACGAACAGCACGTCGTGCGGCTGCAGGTTGGTGAGCAGCGCGGCAAGGTCGCCGGCCTTCTCGATCACCGGGCCCGATGTCTGCCGCAGGTTGACCCCGAGCTCGTTGGCGATGACGTGCGCGAGCGTGGTCTTGCCCAGCCCCGGGGGACCGAAGATCAGCACGTGGTCGAGCGCCTCGGCGCGGCGGCGCGCGGCCTCGATGTACACGCCGAGCTGCTCGCGCACCGGGCGCTGGCCGAGGTAGTCGTCGAGCCGCTTCGGCCGGATGCTGGCCTCGACGACTTCGTCTTCGCGGGTGGCGTCGGCGCCGACGATGCGGGATTCGTCCATGCCGGGATTATCGCCCGGGACTGTCATCCTGAGGCGAAGCCGAAGGACCTGTTTTTGCTTTCTTCGCCATTCCGCTGGAAAGCAGGTCCTTCGGCTTCGCCTCAGGATGACATCAGATCGCGACCTGCGCCCCGAGTTCCACCAGGCGGTTGCCGGGGATGCGGAAGAAGCCGGTGGCCGGCGCCGCGTTGCGGTGCATGACCGCGAACAGCTTGTCGCGCCACGCGGCCATGCCGCTGTGGCGGCGGCTGGCGACGATGGTCTCGCGGCTGGCGAAGTAGGTCGTGTCCATCGGGTTGAAGGTGAGCTCGCACTGGTCGCAGGTGCGCATCAGCGCCAGCGGCACGTCCGGCGTTTCCATGAAGCCGAAGCGCAGCACGACGCGGTAGAAGTCCTCGCCGCTGATGTTGCCGATCGACATCCGCTTCTCCGGCGGTGCGTAGGGCACGTTCAGCGTGTCCACCGTGAGGATGACGTTGTGCTCGTGCAGCACCTTGTTGTGCTTGAGGTTGTGCAGCAGCGCCTGCGGCACCACGCCCTTGTCCGCGGTCAGGAACACCGCCGTGCCGGGCACGCGCGCCGGCGGAGCCAGCATCAACCCGGGCAGGAAGCTGTCGAGCTGGATGCCTTCCTTGCGCACTTCCTCGTGCAGCAGCTCGCGGCCGCGGCGCCAGGTGCGCAGCACGGTGAACACCACCAGCCCCAGCACCACCGGGAACCAGGCACCGTCGAAGAACTTGGCGCCGTTGGCGACGAGGAAGCCGATGTCGATGACCACGACCACCGCGCACACCGGCAGCACCCACAGCCGCGCCCGCGGCCAGGTGGCACGGGCGAGCAGCGCCAGCAACAGGGTGTCGATCAGCATCGTGCCGGACACCGACACGCCGTAGGCCGAGGCCAGGTTGGTCGAGCTGCGGAAGGTCAGCACCAGCACGATCACCAGCACCATCAGCAGCCAGTTGATGCCCGGGATGTAGATCTGGCCGATGGTGTCGCGCGAGGTGTGGCGGACCTGCATGCGCGGGATGTAGCCGAGCTGCATCGCCTGCCGCGCCACCGAGAACGCGCCGGTGATGACGGCTTGCGAGGCGATCACCGCGGCCAGCGTCGCCAGCACCGTCATCGGCCACTGCGCCCAGTCCGGCACGCCGATGAAGAACGGGTTCGACACCGCCTGCGGGTTCTCCAGCACCAGCGCGCCCTGCCCCATGTAGTTCAGCATCAGCGCGGGCAGCACCACCGTGTACCAGGCATAGCGGATCGGCAGCTTGCCGAAATGGCCCATGTCCGCGTACAGCGCCTCGCCGCCGGTGACCGCCAGCACCACCGCGCCGAGGATGAAGATGCCGTGCCAGCCGTGGGCGATGAAGAACTTCACGCCCCACCACGGGTTCAGCGCATGCACCACTTCCGGGTAATGGCCGATGTTGAGCGCGCCGATCGCCGCAATCGACAGGAACCACAGCAGCGTCACCGGCCCGAACACGCGCCCCACCTTCTCGGTGCCGAAGCGCTGCGTGAAGAACAGCACGACCAGGATCGCCACCGACAGCGGCACGATGAACTTCTCGAGGTGCGGCGCGACGACCTCGATGCCCTCGACCGCGCCCAGTACCGACACCGCCGGGGTGATCACGCCGTCGCCGAAGAACAGCGACGCGCCGAAGATGCCGAGGATGCCGACCGCATAGGCGCCGCGCCCGCCCTTGGGCAAGGTGCGCTGGGCCAGCGTCATCAGCGCCATGATGCCGCCCTCGCCCTCGTTGTCGGCGCGCATGATGATGACGACGTACTTCAGCGTCACCATGATCATCAGCGCCCAGAAGATCAGCGACAGCAGGCCGAGCACGTCGGCGTGGCTGGTCGGATCCAGCCCGTAATGCGCCAGGAACGCTTCCTTGAGCGTGTACAGCGGGCTGGTGCCGATGTCGCCGAACACCACGCCGATGGCACCGACGATGAGGCCGGCGAGGCCGACCTTGCCCTGGCCATGCCCGTGGTGGGCGTCGTGGCCGTGCTTGCTGGTGGCGGAAGCGGTCTTCATCGGGACGGGTGGCTCAACGGAGCGCGGACTGTAGCGCCTTGCGGATGATGGTTTCGGCTGCGTCGCCTTCACTTCGCGCGGCGCGGGCCATGCGTTCGGCCTCGGCGGGCTTGTAGCCCAGCGCCTGCAGCGCGGTCGTGGCTTCGGACAGCGGATCGCCGGGCGATCCGATGGAGCCGACGACCGCACCGGCACCGAGGTCCGCGGCGCGGTCGCGCAATTCCACCACCATGCGTTCGGCGGTCTTCTTGCCGATGCCGGGAATGCGGGTGAGCGCGGCCACGTCGGAGGTCTGCACCAGCCGTGCGAATTCGCCGACGCTCACGCCGGACAGCACCGCCAGCGCGATCTTCGCGCCGATGCCGCTGACCTTCTGCACGTCGCGGAACAGGCGGCGCTCGGCTTCGGTCAGGAAGCCGTACAGCGACACGCTGTCTTCCTTCTGCGCGTAATGGGTGAACAGGAACACCTCGTGACCCGTGTCCGGCAGGTCGTAGAAGGTGCTCATCGGCGCTTCGAGTTCGTAACCGACGCCGTGCACGTCGACCACCAGCCACGGCGGCGACTTGTGGATCAGGACGCCTTTGAGTCTGCCGATCACGGACAATTCTCCATGCCGAGACGATTTTTCAAGCCGTCATTCCCGCGAAAGCGGGAATCCCGTTTTTGAATTTCGCTTTTTGGCGGCAAAACAAAAGCAAAGGCTGGATTCCCGCTTTCGCGGGAATGACGAGCAAAAGCGATCATCTCCGCCCCCAGGCGGTACGCGCATCCACGCCGAGCCGGTTCGCGCTGGCGCGCACATGCGCATGCGTGATCGCGACCGCGAGCGCGTCGGCGGCGTCAGCCTGCAATTTTCCCTGCAGGTTCAGCATCAGCCCGACCATGTGCTGCACCTGCGCCTTGTCCGCGCCGCCGGTGCCGACCACCGCGAGCTTGACCTGGCGCGCGGCGTATTCGCTGACCGGCAAATCACGCGCGACGCAGGCACCGATCGCCGCGCCGCGGGCCTGCCCGAGCTTGAGCGCGCTCATCGCGTTGTTGGAGAGGAACACTTCCTCGATCGCGACTTCGTCCGGGCGGTATTCCTCGACCAGCGCCCACAGGCCGTCGAGCAATTTTCGCAAGCGCAACGGGAACGATTCCGCGCCCAGCAGCACCAGCGGCTGGTGGTGGACATGGCGCATCGAACCATCCGGCGCGACATCGATGATGCCGACGCCGGTGCGTTGCGAGCCGGGGTCGATCCCCAGGATCCTGGTCATGATGGGCTGCCTGCGCGATTACGCGGAGGCGCCGTCCCCGGGTTCGGCGTTGGAATACACGTTCTGCACGTCGTCCATGTCTTCGAGCCACGCGAGCAGCTTCTGCACCTGCTCGGCGGTTTCGCCATCGACCGGGGAATCGTTGTCGGCGCGCATCGTGACTTCGGCGAAACCCGGCGCGAGGCCCGCGGCTTCCATCGCCGATTTCACTTCGGCGAAGGCCTCGGGCGAGGTGAGCACGTCGATCGCGCCGTCTTCCGGATACACCACCACGTCGTCGGCACCGGCCTCGATCGCGGCTTCGGTGATCTTGTCCTCGTCCGCGCCGGCGTCGTAACTGAGCACGCCGAGCTTCTTGAACATGAACGCGACCGAGCCTTCGGTACCCATGTTGCCGCCGAACTTGGTGAACGCGTGGCGCACGTCGGCGACGGTGCGGACCTTGTTGTCGGTGAGGCAGTCGACGATCACCGCGACGCCGCCGGGCGCGTAGCCTTCGTAGCGGATTTCCTCGTAGGTCACGCCTTCGAGTTCGCCGGTGGCCTTCTTGATCGCGCGCTCGATCACGTCCTTGGACATGTTCACCGCGAGGCCCTTGTCGATGGCGCTGCGCAAGCGCGGGTTGCCCGCCGGATCGCCGCCGCCGGCGCGCGCCGCGACCGAGATCTCGCGGATCACCTTGGTGAAGATCTTGCCGCGCTGCGCGTCGACCGCGTTCTTGCGCGCTTCGATGGAAGGACCGCGTCCCATGCGTTTTTCGTCAATGTCCCCGGAAGGGGCGGATTATACGACCCGGGATTCGACGCCGGACTCGAAATCGCGGTCGAAGTGACCCTCGCGCAGGAATGCCACCGCCTGGCGAACGGCCGGGTCCGAGAACAGCAGGCCGCTGTGGCTGGCGCGCAGCACGACGTGGTCGGCGAGGCCGGGCAAGCGGGTTTCGGCCACCGCCACGCTGCCGTCGTGTTCACCGTCGAAGTGCGCGACGAAACCGCCCAGTCCGTGCGGCACGCAGCCGGCGATGGCGCCGACCTCGATGCCCTCGGGAACATGGTCCACGCCGGATTCAAGCAGCGCGCGATTGTGCCCGACCAGTTGCGCCCCGGCCGGCAACTTCGCCGCGATGCTCGCGGCGGCGCTGCTTCCGGCCAGCGGCGAGCCAAGGCAGACGATGCGGCCGATCCCGTCCGCGCCGGCGTGTTCCGCCGCGCGCAACGCGAGCAGGCCGCCGAGGCTGTGCGCGAGTACGTGCGTGCGCGGGCGCTCGCGCAGCGCGTCGGCGAGGCGCGAGACCACCGCATCGGTGTCCTGCAGCAGGCTGAAATATTCGAAGGTGCGCGGCTCGAAACCGCGGCTGCGCAGGCGCGTGGCCAGCCAGCGCATGGTGATGCCGCGCATCCACAAGCCATGCACCAGCAGGACGGGCTCGTTCGCGGCCGATTCGATCATGCATCGCGCGGCAGGCGCCGGAACATGAATTCGCGGTCGCGCTGTTCGCCCACGGGGAATTCGTATTCGCCGGCAAATTCGAAACCGTGGCGCGCGTAGAAGCGCTGCGCGCCGTGGTTCTCCGACCACACGCTGATCCATAGCGGGCGCGGGCCGTCGCGCTCCAACCATTGCATCGCCGCATCCATCAGCGCGCGACCGACGCCGCCGTTCTGTTCGGACTGGCGCAGGTAGAGACGCTTCAGTTCGCCGTCGCCGTGACGCACGTCCGCGTGCGGCAATCCGCATGGCCCGGCCTGCGCGTAACCGATCGCGTTGCCGTCGCGTTCGGCGATCCATAGCGCGTAATCCGGATTCGCCAGCGTCTTCGCATACGCATCCGGCGAATGGCTTTCGCCGAGGAAGGCCTGCAGATCCGCTGCCGAATACAGATGGCCGAAGGTCTCGACGAAGGTGGACGTGCCCAACTCCACCAGCACGGCGACGTCGTCGGGCACCGCGCGGCGGATGGTGGCGGTCACGCCTTGTCCGCACCCTTCTCGCGCACCTGCACATGCACCTCGGCCAATTGCTTGTCCGGCACCGGCGATGGCGCGCCGGTCATCAGGCATTGCGCGGTGGTGGTCTTGGGGAACGCGATGACGTCGCGGATCGACTCGGTTCCGGCCATCAGCGCGGCGATGCGGTCGATGCCGAAGGCGATGCCGCCGTGCGGCGGCGCGCCGTACTTGAGTGCGTCGAGCAGGAAGCCGAACTTGCCCTCCGCTTCCTCCGCGCCGATGCCGAGCAGTTCGAACACCGCGCTCTGCATGGCCGAGTTGTGGATGCGGATCGAACCGCCTCCGATCTCGTTGCCGTTGAGCACCATGTCGTAGCCGCGTGAAACCGCGGTCTTCGCGTTCGTGCGCAGGTCGGCGATGGAATCGACCGCGGGCGCGGTGAAGGGATGGTGCAGCGCGACGTAGCGCTGCTCCTCGTCGTCCCATTCGAACATCGGGAAATCGGTGATCCAGAGCGGCTTCCAGCCGTCCTGCACGAGGTTGAAGTCCTTGCCGGCCTTGAGCCGTAGCGCGCCCATGGAATCACTGACGGTCTTGTAGTTGCCCGCGCCGAAAAAGGCGATGTCGCCGTTGCGCAGGCCGACCGCGTCGAGCAGCGCCTTGAACGCGTCCTCGGCGAAGAATTTCTGGATCGGCGAATTCACCGCGCCAGCGTCGTCGATCTTCGCGTAGGCCAGGCCCTTGGCGCCGAACTTCGCGGCGTGCGCGGCGTATTCGTCGATCTGCTTGCGCGAGAGCGACGCGCCGCCGGGGATGCGCAGCGCGGCGACGCGGCCGTCCGGGTCGTTCGCGGCGGCGGTGAACGCCGCGAATTCGCAGTTCTTCACCAGTTCGGCGACATCGACGAGTTCCAGGCCGATGCGCAGGTCCGGCTTGTCCGAGCCGTAGCGGCGCATCGCCTCGGCCCAGGTCATGCGCGGGAAAGTCGCATCGAGCTCGACTCCCATCACTTCGCGGAACACGTCGCGGACCATCGCCTCGACCGTGTCCTGCACGATCTTCTCGTCGACCCACGCGAATTCCATGTCGAGCTGGGTGAATTCGAGCTGGCGGTCGGCGCGCAGGGCTTCGTCGCGGAAGCAGCGCGCGATCTGGTAGTAGCGGTCGAAGCCCGCCATCATCAGGATCTGCTTGAACAACTGCGGCGACTGCGGCAGCGCGTAGAACTCGCCTTCGTGCATGCGTGCCGGCACCAGGAAGTCGCGCGCGCCCTCGGGCGTGGCCTTGGTCAGGATCGGCGTCTCGATGTCCTGGAAGCCGCGCGCGTCCAGCCACGCGCGCAAGGCGCTGACCAGTTTCGTGCGCGTGCGCATCTTGCGCTGCATGTCCGGCGTGCGCAGGTCGAGGTAGCGGTACTTGAGGCGGATGTCCTCGCCCGGGTTCTCGTGCGCGTGGAACGGCAGCGGCTCGGCCTTGTTGAGGACTTCGATCTTTTCGGCGACGACTTCGACCTGGCCGGTATGGATCTTTGGGTTCGGGTTCTGGCGGCGACGCACGGTGCCGGTGATGCGCAGGCAGTCCTCGTAGCCCACCTTCGCCGCGGCTTCGACCACGTCGCGACCGCCGTCGCCGTCCGACGGCTCGGCCACCACCTGCACGATGCCCTCGTGGTCGCGCAGGTCGATGAAGACGAAATGGCCCATGTTGCGGGCGACATCGGCCCATCCGCACAGGGTGACGGTCTGGCCGACCAGGGCCTCGTCGACGAGGCCGCAGAAATGGGTACGCATCAGGACTCCGGGGAAGGGGCGCGCGGCGCGGATCGCGGGCGCCGCGGACACGCCATTTTAACGGTGCCGGGGCCTAATTTGCCCCGAACGGCGGGCCGGGGATGCCTTTGGCCGTGAACAACAAGCTTCCGAAGGGGATCGCCATGCATCGTCCGTCGCTGTTCGCCGCGTTCGTCGTCCTCGCCTTCGGGCTCGCCACGTCAGCGATCCTGCCGCCAGCGCATGCCCAACCCGCTACCCGCGCCTATGCGCCGGAACAGTTGTGGACCTTGACCACGGCGGAGCAGACCCGGGTGATCTCGCTCGAATATTCGGAACAATCCGGCGGCCGCCGCATTCCCGCCGACCAGCTGCGCTTCTACCTCGACCAGGTGCGGCTGTCGCGCTGGACCTACAGCCGGGTGAGGCAGGACATCGCGCAATCGCTCGCCGGCAACAACGGCGGCTGGCCGCCGCCCGGTTCCGGGAACACCGTGCGTTGCGAGAGCACCGATAACCGCACCCGCACCTGCAATACGCCATGGCAGGTGCGCTCGCAACTGGTTCGGCAACTGTCGGACACGCGCTGCATCGAAGGCCAGAGCTACTATTCGGGCCGCGGCCAGGTCACGGTAATGAACGGCTGCCGAGGCGAATTCGCCGCCGGTGCCTGGAGCGGCGTCACCCACGAGGTCCGTTGCGAAAGCACCGATAACCGTTACCGCGAATGCGCGGCGGGCGGTTTCGGCAACGTGGCCCTGCAGCGACAGCTGTCCGACACCCGCTGCATCCGCGATTCCAACTGGGGCACGCGCGGGGACGCGATTTGGGTGAACCGTGGTTGCCGCGGCGTGTTCCTGGTCGGGACGGGCGCGGGGAGCGGTTACAACGTGAGCTGTTCCAGCACCTCGAATCGCCCGACGTCGTGCGCCTGGAACGCCATGTACGGACGGCCCTACCTGCAACGCCAGCTCTCGTCCACGCCTTGCCGCGAAGGCGGCAACTGGTGGTACGCGAACGGCAGGATCACGGTGCAGAACGGCTGTCGCGGCCTGTTCGGCGCGCGCTGAGGCGCGTTCTCAGCCCGCGTCGCCGGATGCCGGTTTCGACGCGGGCTTGGGCGCTTCGGCCGGCTTGTCGGCCTTGGGTTTGGCGGCCGATGCCGCATCCGGCTTGGCCTCGGCGGGCTTCGCATCCCCGCCATCGCCGGCGAGGTTGCGCTTGCCGTCCTTCTTGAAATCGGTCTCGTACCAGCCGCCGCCGGCGAGGCGGAACTGCGGCGCGGTCAGGCGCCGATGCACGGTGCCTTGCGCGCCGCAGGCCGGGCAGGTGTCGGGGTCGGCGTCGGACAGCTTCTGCAGCTTGTCGAACAGGTGGCCGCAGTTGTTGCAGGCGAAGGCGTAGATCGGCATCGGCGTCGCAGCGTCTGGAATCCCGCCATTCTGGGGCCACTGGCCGCACGTTCAAGCCGAACGCGTTAAGGTCGGGCAATCCCACTGCACGAGAACCGCCATGTCGACCAGCCCGCGTTCCGTCATCGCCGCCCTGCTCGTCGCGCTCGGCCTGCTCGGCGCCGGCTGGTTCGCCGCGCAGGGCATGTCGAAACTGCGCACCGCCGACCGCTACGTCACGGTCAAGGGTTCGGCGGAAAAGCTGGTCGACGCCGACCTCGCGGTGTGGCCGATCACCTTCACCGTCAACGGCAACGACCTCGCCACTGTGCAGGCGGGGATTACCCGCAATGCCGGCATCGTGCGCGACTTCCTGACCAAGGCCGGCTTCGGCGCGAACGAAATCACCACCTCGCCGACGCGCGTGGAAGATCGCTGGGCCTACAGTTACGGCAGCGACCGCCCGCCGGAACGCTACCGCGCGACGTCCAGCGTGACCCTGCGCACCGAAAAGGTGAAGCAGGCCTTGCCGGTGATTTCGCGCAGCGGCGAACTGCTCAACGCCGGCGTCCTGATCACCGAAGGCAGCGACCCGCAGTACGACTTCCAGGCGCTGCAATCGATCAAGCCGGCGCTGATCGCCGAAGCCACGGCGAATGCGCGCAAGGCCGCCGAGCAGTTCGCCAAGGATTCGGGTTCCACCGTGGCCGGCATCCGCACCGCCAACCAGGGCGCGATCGACATCAGCGACCGCGACCAGACCAGCCCGTTCATCAAGAACGTGCGCGTGGTGACGACGATCGAATACTTCCTGAAGGACTGATGCCGTGCACGCTCGCACGGCCGCCGTCTTGCTTGCCGTGCTGGCATGGGCGGCGCTGCTGCTGCAGCTGTTCCTCTCGCTCGGCAGCGATCGCGGCATGTTGCGCGGGCTGTCGATGTTTCTCGCCTACTTCACCGTACTCACCAACTTGCTGGTGGCGACGGTCGCGACGTTCGCCGCGATGCGTGCCGATGGCGGCATCGAGCTGCGCTGGCGCGGCTGCGCGGTGACCGCGATCGCGCTGGTCGGCCTCGGTTACCACCTGCTGTTGCGCGGCGAGGACATCCCGCCGGGGCCGCATTCGCTGGCGAACATCCTCCTGCATTACGCCGTGCCGACGGCGGCATTGCTGTGGTGGATCGCGTTTCCGCCGCGAAATCGCATCGCCGCCAGCGCGCCATGGTCGTGGCTGGCGTGGCCCGCGATCTATGCGGCGTACGCGCTGGCGCGCGGCGCGGCGAGCGGGTTCTATCCCTATCCTTTCATCGATGTGCCGGCGCTGGGTTTGCCGCGCGTGTTGCTCAACGTCGCCGGACTGGGAGTCGCCTTCCTGCTCGCAGGCCATGCGTTGCGTGCGTTCGCGAACCGACGCACGAAGGCCGTGGCTCAGGCCTCGTAAAGCGCGAGCAGTTCGCCTTCGGCTTCTTCGAGTTCGGAACGGATCTGCATTTGCGTGCGGCCGAGGTCGGCGACGCGGCCGGCATCGGCGTACACCGCGGGATCGGTCATCTGCGCCTCGCATTCGGCCAGCTTTTCCTCCAGACGCGCGACCCGCGCTTCCGCTTTCTGCAATTTGTGCGGATTGATTTTCGCTTTTGGCGCCGCCGCGGCTTGCGGCTTCGACGATTCCGGTTCGCGCTTCGGTGACGCATCCTTCGCCGAGGATTTCGACTCGCCCGTCGCCGGGCGCGAACGCAGCCACGCCGCGTATTCGTCGAGGTCGCCGGCGAAGGGTTCGACCACGCCATCGTGCACGCGCCAGAACTGGTCGCTGACCAGGCCGATCAGGTGCCGGTCGTGCGAAACCATGACGATGGCGCCGTCGAAATCGCTGAGCGCCTCGGCCAGCGCTTCGCGCATGTCGAGGTCGAGGTGATTGGTCGGTTCGTCGAGCAGCAGCAGGTTCGGGCGGCGATACGCGATCAGCGCCAGCGCGAGCCGCGCCTTCTCGCCGCCGCTGAAGGTGTCGATGACCTCGAACGCGCGGTCGCCGGGGAACTGCCACTTGCCGAGGAAATCGCGCAACTCCTGGTTCTGCACGTCGGGCGCGAGCTTGCGCAGGTGGTCGAGCGGCGTGGTGCCGGCGACCAGCGATTCCACCGTGTGCTGGGCGAAGTAGCCGATGCGCAGGTCCGGATGCGCCTTGCGTTCGCCCGCCATGGTCACGAGTTCGCCGACGAGTGTCTTGACCAGCGTCGACTTGCCCGCGCCGTTCGGCCCGAGCAGGCCGATGCGGTCGCCGGCCTCGAGGCCGAAGTTGACGCCATGGAGGATCACTGTGGGAGCGGCTTTAGCCGCGACGCTTTCACTCATTGCCGGCGGGGCTGAAGCCCCTACCACAACAGCTGGATACCCCGCATCCGCGTCGTGCAGCGAGAGCAAGGACGTCGGCAGCCGCAACGGTTCCGGGAAATCGATGTGCAGCGCGCGTTCGGCGCGCACCGCCTCGGTGCCGGCGAGTTTCGCGAGGCGCTTCATCCGCGACTGCGCCTGCTTCGCCTTGCTGGCCTTGGCCTTGAAGCGGTCGATGAACTTCTGCAGGTGCGCGCGTTCGGCCTGTTCCTTCTCGTGCGCGATCTGCTGCAGGCGCAAGTGTTCGGCGCGCTGGCGTTCGAAATCGGTGTAACCGCCGGCGTACAGCTTCGCCCTGCCCTCGTGCAGGTGCAGCGTATGCGTGGTGACGTTGTCGAGGAACTCGCGGTCGTGCGAGATCACCAGCAGCGTGCCGGGATAGCGCTTCAGCCATTCCTCCAGCCACACCACCGCGTCGAGGTCGAGGTGGTTGGTGGGTTCGTCGAGCAGCAACAGATCCGACGGCGTCATCAGCGCACGCGCGACATTCAAGCGCACGCGCCAGCCGCCAGAGAAATCGGAAACGGGCTTCGCATGCGTATCCGCGGGGAAACCGAGCCCGTGCAGCAGCTTGCCCGCGCGCGCGGAGGCGTCGTAGCCGTTGAGTTCTTCCAGACGGTGGTGCGCTTCGGCGACGGCTTCCCAGTCCTCGGCGGCGAAGGCATTGGCCTCGGCCTGCACCGCGGCGTGCACGGCGGCATCCCCGGACAACACGAAGTCGATGGCCGGATCCGGCAGGTGTGGGGTTTCCTGCGCGACCGAGGCGATGCGCGCCTTGCCCGGCAGGTCGATATCGCCCTTGTCGGGCTCGATTTCGCCCATCAGCGCGGCGAACAGCGAGGATTTGCCGGCGCCGTTGCGGCCGACCACGCCCACGCGATGGCCGGCGTGCAGGGCCAGGTCGACGTCGGACAGCAGCAGGCGTTCGCCCCGGCGCAGGGCGAAATTGCGGAAGGAAATCATGCGGCGATTTTACCGGCTTCCGGCGCCGCGACCCCGATTAGAATCGCGGAAGGGATCGGATCGGGAAGCACGCCATGCAGTTCCAGGAACGCTACGACTTCCTCAAGACCGCCATCGCCCGCTACGACGGCTACTACAACCTCGCCGCGGTCAAGGCCTCGCTGCTGCTGACCAGCAACGCGGTGCTGCTCGCACCGGGCCTGGGCGAACAGGGCCAGTTCCTGCGCGTGGTCGGCGATTCGGGAATGCCGCGAACGCTGATGTTCGCCGCGGCGGGCTTGTCGCTGGTCTCGATCGCCTGCGCGGCCTGGGTGATGGCCTCGACCCTGGCGCGCCACCCCAGCCGCGAAGCGGACTCGCTGATGTTCAGCGAAAGCGTGGCGGCAATGGAGGAGGACGCCTACGTCGCCGCGGTCGCACGGGCCGACCATGCCGTCGTGCTGGACGGCCTCGCCCGGCTCGCGCATCGCCTCGCCGCCGGCGTTTCGCGCAAGTTCCGCCTGATCAACCTGTCGCTCGCGGCGCTGGTCGCGGCGGTGGTGTCGGCGTTCGCGGCGCTGCTGGCCTGAAGCCGGCCGGGATAGAATCGCCACGCCACACAGCCGAGGGGGAGCCGTGGCCGCTTTCGATTTCTTCCGGCGCATCCTGCGCAACGTGCCCGCGCCCGATGCCGCGAATCCCGCCGCGGACGGCGCCACGCCCGTTCCCGCCGCGCCGGCGCCCGCCGGCAGCGCGCCGCTGGTCAATCGCCGCCGCGCGACGCGCATCGATGCGCGCGAGGGCCTGCGCATCCTGATCATCGACGACTCGGCGACGGTGGTCGCGACCCTCGGCCGCATGCTGCGCCAGGCCCATTACGAAACCGCCGGCGCCGGCGACGCCGAAACCGGCACCGCGTTCGCGCGCGCCGAACGCCCGGACCTGATCTTCCTCGACATCGTGCTGCCGGCGATGAGCGGCTTCGATGCGTTGCGCGCGCTGCGCAAGGACGAGGCCACGCGCACCATCCCGATCATCATGATCAGCGGCAACGCGCAGGCGACCGAACAGTTCTACGTGCGCCGCATCGGCGCCGACGATTTCATGAAGAAGCCGTTCGGCCGCGGCGAGGTGTTCGCGCGCATCCAGGCGCTGGTCGAGGCCGGGCGCCTGCCGCCGCGCGAGCAGCCGATGGAACTGCCGCCCGAGGAGGACGCGCTGGTGGTCGAAGCCGATGCCTCAGCGCCGGAACACCAGCTTCCCGCCCTCGGCATCGACGTGGACGGTGTCGCCGCCAGCGAAGTCCCCGGCGAGGATCGCTGAGGCCAACGGATTCTCGATCTGCTGCTGGATCGCGCGCTTGAGCGGGCGCGCGCCATACACCGGATCGAAGCCGACGTTGCCGAGCAGTTCGAACGCCTTGTCCGTGAGTTCGATGCGGATGCCGCGTTCGCCCAGCCGCTTCTCCAGCCCCTTGAGCTGGATGCGCGCGATCTGCTTGATCTGCGCCTTGTCCAGCGGATGGAACACGACGATGTCGTCGAGCCGGTTGATGAATTCCGGCCGGAAGTGCGCCTGCACCACGCCCATCACCGCGGCCTTCATCTGCACGTAGGCCTCGGGCGAATCGTCGCCATCCATTTCCTGGATCTGGTGCGAACCGAGGTTCGAGGTCATCACGATCACGGTGTTGCGGAAATCCACGGTGCGGCCTTGGCCGTCGGTGAGGCGACCGTCGTCGAGCACCTGCAGCAGGATGTTGAACACGTCCGGGTGCGCCTTCTCGACTTCATCGAGAAGGATCACGCTGTACGGGCGCCGGCGCACGGCTTCGGTGAGATAGCCACCCTCTTCGTAACCGACATAGCCCGGGGGCGCGCCGATCAGGCGGCTGACCGCGTGCTTCTCCATGAACTCGCTCATGTCGATGCGGACCATCGCATCGGGCGAATCGAACAGGAATTCGGCCAGCGCCTTGCACAGTTCGGTCTTGCCGACGCCGGTCGGGCCGAGGAACAGGAACGAACCCGATGGGCGATTCGGATCGGAGAGCCCGGCGCGCGAGCGGCGCACGGCATCGGACACGACCTTGATCGCCTCCTCCTGGCCGACCACGCGCGTGTGCATGTGCTCTTCCATCTTGAGCAGCTTCTCGCGCTCGCCCTCGAGCATCTTCGACACCGGGATGCCAGTCCAGCGCGAGACGACTTCGGCGATTTCCGCGGCGGTGACCTTGTCCTGCAGCAGGGTGAAGCCCTTGTTCTCGGCCTCCTGCGCGGCCTTGAGCTGCTTTTCCAGCTCCGGCAGCGTGCCGTACTGGATCTCGCTCATGCGCGCGAAGTCCTGCTTGCGCTGCGCGGCTTCGAGCTCCAGCCGCGCGGCCTCGATCTGCTCCTTGATTTTCGTGGCCGACTGTAGCGTGGCCTTCTCCGCCTTCCACACTTCCTCGAGGTCGCTGTACTCGCGTTCGAGCGCGGCGATCTCGGTTTCGAGGTCGGCGAGCCGTTGCTTCGATTCGGCGTCCTTCTCCTTCTTCAGCGCCTCGCGCTGGATCTTGAGCTGGATCAGGCGGCGTTCCTTGCGGTCCATTTCCTCGGGCTTGGAATCGATTTCCATGCGGATGCGCGAAGCCGCTTCGTCCATCAGGTCGATGGCCTTGTCCGGCAGCTGGCGATCGGGGATGTAGCGGTTCGAAAGCGTCGCGGCGGCGACAATGGCGGGATCGGTGATCTCCACGCCGTGGTGCACGGCGTAGCGTTCCTTCAGTCCGCGCAGGATCGCGATGGTGTCCTCGACCGTCGGTTCGCCGACGAAGACCTTCTGGAAGCGGCGTTCCAGCGCGGCGTCCTTCTCGATGTACTTGCGGTATTCGTCGAGGGTGGTCGCGCCGATGCAATGCAGTTCGCCGCGCGCGAGGGCAGGTTTCAGCATGTTGCCTGCGTCCATCGCGCCGTCGGCCTTGCCGGCGCCGACCATGGTGTGCAGTTCGTCGATGAACAGGATGATCTGGCCTTCGTTCTTGGCGAGGTCGTTTAACACCGCCTTCAAGCGCTCCTCGAATTCGCCGCGGAACTTCGCGCCGGCGATCAGCGCGCCCATGTCGAGGCTGAGCAGGCGCTTGCCACGCAGGCCTTCGGGCACTTCGTTGTTGACGATGCGCTGGGCCAGACCTTCGACGATCGCGGTCTTGCCCACGCCGGGTTCGCCGATCAGCACGGGGTTGTTCTTGGTCCGGCGTTGCAGCACCTGGATGCAGCGACGGATTTCCTCGTCGCGGCCGACGACGGGATCGAGCTTGCCGCCCTCGGCGCGCGCGGTCAGGTCGATGGTGTATTTCTCCAGCGCCTGGCGCGCGTCTTCCGCGTTTTCGTCCTGCACTTTTTCGCATCCGCGCAGCTTGTCGATGGCCGCTTCGAGTTTCGCCTTGTTCGCGCCGGCGGCCTTCAGCGCCTTGCCCGCGTCGCCGGAATCCTCCAGCGCCGCGAGCAGGAACAGTTCGCTGGCGATGTAGCCGTCGCCGCGCTGCTGCGCCAGCTTGTCGGTGACGTTGAGCAGGCGCGCGAGATCGTTACCGACCTGCACGTTGCCGGCCTGCCCCGAAACCTTCGGCAGCTTGTCGAGGAGTTCGCCGAGGCGTTCGCGCAGCAGCGGCACGTTGACACCAGCCTGCGCCAGCAGCGGACGCGCGCCGCCGCCCTGCTGGTCGAGCATGGCGAGCAGCAGGTGCGCGGGTTCGATGAAGTTGTGGTCGCGGCCGACGGCCAGCGATTGCGCGTCGGCCAGCGATTGCTGGAAACGCGAGGTCAATTTATCCATTCGCATGGCGGGATCCCGAAACTTGAGGCCACGAGGCCGAATGTCCCTGAAATGCGGTTTCGGCGGCGTGATTCAAGGCGGATGCCGCCTCCGGTTCGGCTGCGGTATGGTCGGGATCCTGCTTCGACCCCGGATCGCCATGCCGCACCTCCCCGCCCTCGCCTGTGCCCTGTTGCTCGCGTTGCCCTTCGCGATTCCGGTTCGCGCCGAAACGCCGTCGACGGGGCTCTCCACGCAGGAACGCCAGATGGCCGCCGCGGCGGAGGCCGGCAAGGAAGATGCCATCGCCCTGCTCGCGAAGCTGGTGGAACGGAACAGCGGCACCTACAACTTCGCCGGGGTGAAGGCGGTCGCGGACATACTCGCGCCGGAATTCGAAAAACTCGGCTTCGAAGTGCAATGGAAACCGATGACCGCCGCCGGCCGCGCCGGGCACCTGGTCGCGATTCATCGCGGCAACGGCAAGGGCAAGCGCATCCTGCTGATCGGCCACCTCGACACCGTGTTCGAAGCCGACGATCCGTTCACCGGCTTCAGGCGCGATGGCGACGAAGCCGTCGGCCCGGGCGTCGGCGACGACAAGGGTGGCGACGTGGTGATGCTGGCCGCGCTGCGCGCGATGCAGGCCGCGGGCGCATTGCGCGATGCCGACATCGAAGTCGTGCTCAGTGGCGACGAGGAGGACGTCGGCAGCCCGGTGTCGATCGCGCGCGCGGACCTGGTCGCCGCCGGCAAGCGCGCCGACGTGGCCCTGGATTTCGAGAACCTGTCGCACCAGAACGGTCGCGACATGGGTTCGATCGCGCGGCGTTCGTCCAACACCTGGGTGCTGACCACGCGCGGCGAATCCGGCCACAGTTCCGGCATCTTCTCCGACGAACTCGGCGATGGCGCGATCTTCGAACTCGCGCGGATCATCGCCGCGTTCCGCGAGGAACTGCCCGAACCCAACCTCACCTTCAACGTCGGCCTGGTCGGCGGCGGCCAGGCCGCGCAGTTCGATGCGGGGAAAACGCATCTCACCGCCAGCGGCAAGGACAACATCGTGCCGCCCGTCGCGATCGCGCGCGGCGATTTCCGCACGCTGGACGTGGAACAGACCCGGCGCGTGGCGGCGAAGATGCAGGCCATCGTCGCGCGCCACCTGCCGCGCACCGACGCGACGCTGCAGATCGACGAGAACTACCCGCCGATGCCGCCCACCGCCGGCAGTCGCGCGCTGCTGGCGAAACTCAACGAGGTGAACCGCGGCCTCGGCCTGCCGCCGATGGGCGAACTCGATCCGCTCGGGCGCGGCGCCGGCGACATTTCCTTCGTCGCCGCGGACACCGATGGCCTGGTGGGCATGGGCATTTCCGGCGGCGGCAGCCACGCCGCGGGCGAAAGCGCCGACCTCGGCTCGATCCCGCGCCAGGCCACGCGCGCGGCGATCCTGATGCACCGGCTGGCGAACACGCCACGCTGACCGCGCCGGTGCGCGCGGTTATGCTTTCGCGCCCATGAAGCACCCGATCGCATGAGCGCCACCTCCCTGCCCGCACGACGAACCCATTGGCCGGCCCGCGTCGGCTGGGTCGCGCTCAACGCGCTGCAGGCGCTGTTCACCATCCTGGTCACTGTGGCCGGTTTCCCGGTGGCGCTGCTGCTCGGCCTGCTCTCCGGGCCGCGCCTGCCGCTGCGGATGGCGGCGTTGTACTGGGCGCCGTTGCTGTTCCTCGGCGCCGGCGCGCGGCTGCGGGTGGAAGGCGCCGAACGCGTGGACTGGTCGCGGCCGCAGGTGCTGGTCGCCAACCATGCCTCGATGATCGACATCCCCGCGCTGTTCCGCGCGGTGCCGGTGCCGCTGCGCTTCGTGCTGAAGCGCGAGATCGCGGGCGTGCCCTTCGTCGGTTGGTACGCGCGATTCATGGGCATGGCCTTCATCGACCGCGGCAATGCGCGCGAGGCGAAACGAAAACTCGCCGAAGCGGCGGAAAAGCTGCGCGGTGCGGCGACCTTCGCCGCCTTCCCCGAAGGCACGCGCAGCAAGGACGGCACGGTCGGCCCGTTCAAGGGCGGCGCCTTGCAACTCGCGCTCGAAGCCGGGGTGCCGGTGCTGCCGGTCGCGATCGCGGGCGCGGGTTCGGTGTTGCCGCCGTCGGGCTTCAGCGTGCGCCCGGGCACGATCGTGGTGCGCTTCGGCGATCCGATCGAAACCGCGGGAATGGCGCCGCAGGACCGCAACGCGCTGGCCCAGCGCGCGCGCGATGCGGTGCTGGCCCTGCACGACGCGCGCTAGCGCGGGCGAACCGGGTCAGGACAGGAACCGCCCTGCTTCCTCCCGCGTCGGCACGCGGCATGCTTCGCGGCGCCCGAACCAGCGATAGCGATGGCGCGCGATCCCGCGGTAAACCGCGTCGCGCCATGCGCGCGGCACGAACAGCGCGAACCGTGCGCAGCGCCACGCGCCGCCGAGCCCGGACAGCACCCGCAGCACCGCTTCGGAATCGCGGAACGCACGCCCGCCTTCGAGCAGCAGGAACGAAGCCGGGTTGGCGGGATCGATGCCGTGCGCGGCCATCAATGCATGCCCGGCCGGCGACTGCATCGCGGCGAAGCTATAGCGTTTCGCGCGGTCGCGGCGCAGCAGGAAATCGACCGAACGGTTGCAGGCCACGCAAACCCCGTCGAACACCACGATGGCGTCAGGCGCGTTCAAGCCAGCCTTCGTAGCGGACCAGCGGGCCCGCCAGCGGCAGCGTCGCCTCGACCAGGAATTCGTAACGGCCGTTGCGCTCGCGTTCGCGGCAACGCACGCCGGCGAACCACGCGGCGGGCAACGGCAGCGCGCCGAACAGGCGCACGCCCGCGGTCGTCCACCGGATTTCGCCGGCATCGATCCGCAACGCGAAGGCGAATTCGACCAGCCCCAGGCGTTCGCACAGCAATCCGTCGCATTGGCGGTAACGCGAAACCATCGGCGCGCCGGCGAAGTCGCGCCGCCAGGTTTCGCCGTCGGCATCGGCGGCGAATTCGATCGTGGTCGGCGCGCATTCGTTCGCCCGGGGCAGTCGCGTCGCCAGCGCGCACAGCCTCGCCAGCGGATTCCGGCCGCGGGCAATGGCCGCTTCGCCGCGCCAGGTAACGCGCTGGCCGGGAACGATGCCGTGCAGCGCGCGGAGCTGCGCGGGCAATGCGTCGAACCCTTCGCCGAGGATGCGCCGGAACAACGCCCCCGCGCTCACCGCATCCATGCCAGCGTCGCCATGCGCCCGCTGCGCCCGCTTCCGTCGGTGGTACTGCGGCGATGCGAGAAGAAGCGCGTTGGATCGGAAATCGTGCACAGGCCGCCGCCGTGCACGTCGGCGATGCCGACGTCGGCGAGGCGCCGCTTCGCCAGCGCGTGGAGATCGACGTGCCAATGACCGGGACGCGTGGGCACGAACGCGGTTGCGGTGCGCGGGTCGATCGCGGCGAACGCGTCGAACACCTCCTCGCCGATTTCGTAGGCATCGGGGCCGGCGGCTGGGCCGAGCCAGGCGACGATGTCCCGCGGCGGCGCCTTCATCGCCGCGATGGTGGCTTCGAGCACGCCTGCGGCGAGCCCGCGCCAGCCCGCGTGCGCGACGGCGATTTCGCCACCGTCTTTCGCGGCGAACGCCACCGGCAGGCAGTCCGCGGTGAGGACTGCGAGCACGGTGCCGGGCACGGACGTGACCGCGGCATCGGCTTCGGGTTCGTCTTCGCCAGGCTCGATCGCGACGCTGGTGCCGTGCACCTGCCGCAACCAGCGCGGCGACGATGGCAACCGCAATGCGGATTCGATCTGCATGCGGTTTTCCGCGACCGCGGCGACGTCGTCGCCGTTGCGCAGGCCGAGGTCTAGGCTGTCGAACGGCGGTTGCGACACGCCCATCCCGTAGCGCGTCGTGGTCAATGCGCGCACGCCGGGCGGCGCGGGCCAGTCGGCGTCGATCCACGCGCTCATCGGAGCGTCACCGGCGCCCGGTTTCCGCATGCGCGATGGCATCTTCGCGCAGCGCGCTCATCAGGGACTGCATGTCCGCCGGCAGCGGTGCGGTGCAGCGCACCGGTTCGCCCGTGGCCGGATGCGCGAATTCCAGCACTTCCGCATGCAGGGCCTGTCGCTTGAACCCGCGCAGCGCGGCGATCAGCTCGTCGGAAGCACCCTTCGGCAATTTCAGCGAACCGCCGTACAGCGGGTCGCCGACGATGGGATGCTTGAGGTGGGCCATGTGCACGCGGATCTGGTGCGTGCGCCCGGTCTCGAGCCGGCATTCCAGCGCGGTGTGCGCGCGGAAGCGCTCGCGCAGGCGGTAATGCGTCACCGCGTCCTTGCCGTCCTCGCGCACGGCCTGGCGCAGGCGGTCGCGCGGGTGGCGGTCGATGGCCGCGTTCGCGGTTCCTCCCGAGACCAGCGCGCCGACGACGATGGCCAGGTACTGGCGATGCACCTCGCGCGCGGACAACTGCGCGACCAGCGCGGTGTGCGCCTCCAGCGTGCGCGCGACCACCATCGCGCCGCTGGTGTCCTTGTCGAGCCTGTGCACGATGCCCGCGCGCGGCAGCTTCTCCAGCGCCGGATCGCGGTGCAGCAGCGCGTTCACCAGCGTGCCGGCGGGATTGCCCGCGCCCGGGTGCACGACCAGCCCGGCCGGCTTGTCGATCACGAAGACCGACGCATCCTCGTACAGCATGTCGAGCGGGATGTCCTCGGCCACGGCATGGGTCTGCACGGCCTCGACCACCGCCAGCGACACCGCCTCGCCGCCACGCACCGGGTCGCGCGGGCGGGCGGGCTGGCCATCGAGCAAGGCGTCGCCGGACTTGATCCACTCCGCCAGCCGCGAGCGCGAGTACTGCGGGAACAGCTCGGCCAGCACGGCGTCGAAACGCCGCCCGGCCGCGCTTGCGGGGACGGTCGCGGCCAGTGGCGACACGGCTTCGGTGGCGTGGGCGTTCATGCGGGAATCGTTCAGGGCGCGGCAATGGCCGGCGCGGGCGGGCTGCTATTATCCGCGCTCCGTGCCCCACGTGCCCCGTCCATGACCCAGACGTTCCGGTTTTCGCGCTTCGCGCTGCTGCTGCTCGCCGTCGTGTTGCTCGCCGGCACCGGCTGCAGCCGGATGAAGGGCATGTTCAAGGACAAGAATGCGAACGAGGGCGTGCCGGTCGAGCAGTTGTACGCGAAGGCCCACAAATCGCTCACCTACGGCAACTACAGCGCCGCCGACGTCACCTTCAAGCGCCTGGTCGCGCAGTATCCGTACGGCCCGTACACCGAGCAGGCGTTGATGGAAGACGCCTACGCGCAGTTCAAGTCCGGCAGCAACGACGACGCGATCTCGACCATCGACCGCTTCCTGCGCACCTATCCGAGCCACCGCAACAACGCCTATCTCTACTACCTGCGCGGATTGGTGAATTCCAACCGCGACACGGTGTTCCTGCAGCGGGTATGGAACCTCGACGCCAGCCGCCGCGACCTCGCCACCCCGCAACAGGCCTACAACGACTTCGGCATCGTCACCACGCGCTTCCCCAACAGCCGCTACGCCGACGACGCGCGCCAGCGCATGGTCGCGCTGCGCAACATGTTCGCGCGCCACGAGATGGATACCGCGCTGTACTACATGCGCCGCGGCGCATGGATCTCGGCGATCGGACGGGCCAAGGGCCTGCTGGAAACCTACCCGCAGTCGGCCTACCAGGACGACGCCATCGCCGCGCTGGCCGAAAGCTACACCCGGCTCGGCAACCAGGCGCTCGCCGACGACGCCAAGCGCGTGCTCGAGCAGAACGACCCGAACCACCCGTGGCTGCACGGCCGCAACTGGCCGGACTATCCGTCCAAGCTGCGCGGCCTGAACCCGTTCTCCGGCGAGAAGTCGGCGCTGGACAACGAGCGTCCGCCGGAAATGCAGTCCTCGCGCTGATCGCTGCGCATCGAGACGAAAAAGCCGGGCCTAGGCCCGGCTTTTTCATTCGCGATAACCGTTGCTAATCGGATAGCGCCGCTCGCGCCCGAACGCGCGACGGCTGACCTTCGGCCCCGGCGCGGCCTGGTGCCGCTTCCATTCGCTGATGCGCACGAGCTTCAACACCCTCTCCACCGTCGCCGCATCGAAACCGGCGGCGACGATCTCCGCGCGCGACTGTTCCTGGTCCACGTGGCGAGAGAGGATCGCGTCGAGCACGTCGTAGGGCGGCAGCGAATCCTGGTCCTTCTGGTTGTCGCGCAATTCGGCCGACGGCGGGCGTTCGATCACCGCGACCGGGATCACCTCGCCGCCGCCGACCGCGTTGCGCCACTTCGCCAGCGCGAACACCTCGGTCTTGTACAGGTCCTTGATCGGCGCGTAGCCGCCGCACATGTCGCCGTAGATCGTGGCGTAGCCGACCGCGTATTCGCTCTTGTTGCCGGTGGTGAGCAGCAGCCCGCCGAACTTGTTGGACAACGCCATCAGCAGCGCGCCGCGGGTGCGCGACTGCAGGTTTTCCTCGGTCGTGTCGACCGGCTTGCCGGCGAAGACTTCGGAGAGTGCATCGAGATAGCCCTGGAACGGTTTCTCGATCGGCAGCGCGATCAGCTTTACCCCGAGCGCGTCGCACTGTTCCTGCGCGAGGTCGTTGGACAGGCCGGCGGTATAGCGCGACGGCATGCGCACCGCGGTGACGTTGTCCGCGCCCAATGCATCGACCGCGATGGCGAGCACCAGCGCGGAATCGATGCCGCCGCTCAATCCGAGCCAGGCCTTGTCGAAGCCGTTCTTGCGGCAGTAGTCGCGGGTGCCGCGCACCACCGCGCGCCAGGCCAGCGCGTCGCGCGATTCCTCGTCCTCGACCGGCCACGACACCGGCGTGAAGCGCCGCGAAGCCGCGTCGTAATCGGCGACCAGCCAGTGGTCCTCGAACGCGCGTGCGGCGGGATGGATGGTGCCGTCGCCGTCGGCCAGCACCGAGGCGCCGTCGAACACCAGCGAATCCTGCCCGCCGACGACATTCAGATACGCGATCGCCGCGCCCATGCCGTTGACGGACGTGTCGGACACGCGTTGCGCCAGCAACGCATCGCGCTGCGCGTGCTTGTCGCGCTCGAACGGCGAGGCGTTCGGCACCAGCACCAGTTGCGCGCCGGCCGCGACCGTGGACGAAATCGGCTCGGCGAACCACAGGTCCTCGCAAATGACGAGGCCGACCGGAACGCCTTGGACCTCGAACACGCAATCCTCGCGGTCCGGGTCGACGTCGAAGTAGCGGCGTTCGTCGAACACCGCGTAATTCGGCAATTCGCGCTTGCGATAGGTTTGTTCGATGCGCCCGTCGCGCAATACCGACGCGGCGTTGAACACCACCGCGCCATCGGCCTGCGGCCAGCCGACCACGGCGACGATGCCCTGCACGCTCGCCGCGATGCCATTCAAAGCGGTTTCGCAATCGCGCAGGAACGAAGGCCGGTACAGCAGGTCCTCCGGCGGATAGCCGCTGAGCGCGAGTTCGGGGAACAGCACGATGTCCGCTCCGCGCGCGTCGCGCGCCTCGACGATCATCCGCGCGATGCGATCCGCGTTGCCGGCCACGTCGCCGACCGGGAAATCGAACTGCGCCATCGCGATGCGGAGGGTTTGGGTCATGTCGGTGGTCGAGACTTTTCCACTTTCGCGGCTGCAGGGAAGGAGCAGTCCAATGCTTCCAAGATCGCGGCAAGCACGGTCTGTTGCTCCGCCAGTGCGGCATTGTCCCAGAAACGCAGGACACGGAAACCCATGCCATGCAGGGCCTTGTCGCGGTTCTCGTCGCGGGCATCGCCGGCATGCCGACCGCCATCCAACTCGACGACAAGCCGGTGTTCCAGGCAAACGAAATCGACGATATACGCGCCGACAGCGTGCTGGCGGCGGAACTTGCAGCCCATGAAGGCGCGGTTGCGCAGATGGTGCCAAACGGATCGTTCGGCGTCGGTCATGGTTCGCCGCAGATGGCGGGCGAATCCGGTTTTCCGTCCTTCGCGCATGCATTTCTGTCCGTTTCGGTGGCTCGTGGACGGAAAGCTCGCCCGGAACGATTACGGTGTCTGTAGGAAAAAGCCGCCCCTCACCCTCGGCGCTTCGCGCCTCTCCCTCTCCCGCAAGCGGGAGAGGGGTTAAAGATTCAATGCTCACCTCGCATCCCTTACTCCCGCATGGGAGGGGTTCGAGACACAACCCTTCTCCCGCTTGGGATGAGTTCGAGACACAACCCTTCTCCCGCCTGCGGGAGAAGGTGCCCCGAAGGGGCGGATGAGGGGCCGGCTTTCGACCTTTCGCAAAAAGCAAAAGGCCGCCCGGAGGCGGCCTTTCGTGGAGAGCGAATCGATGCGACTTATTTCGCGAGGCGCTTCGCGATGGCCGCGCCAAGGTCGCCCGGCGACTTCACCGTGGTGACGCCGGCCTTTTCCATCGCGGCGAACTTCCCTTCGGCCGTGCCCGAGCCGCCCGAGGCGATCGCACCGGCGTGGCCCATGCGCTTGCCTTTTGGCGCGGACGCACCGGCGATGAAACCTACGACGGGTTTGGTCACGTTCTTGGCGATGAACTCGGCCGCTTCTTCCTCGGCCGAACCGCCGATCTCGCCGACCATGATGATGCCGTCGGTCTGCGGATCGTCCTGGAACCAGCGCAGGGCGTCGATGAAGTTGGTGCCGTTGATCGGATCGCCGCCGATGCCGATGCAGGTCGACTGGCCGAGGCCGACGTCGGTGGTCTGCTTCACCGCTTCGTAGGTCAGCGTGCCCGAACGCGACACGATGCCGACCTTGCCCGGCATGTGGATGTGACCGGGCATGATGCCGATCTTGCATTCGCCGGGGGTGATTACGCCGGGGCAATTCGGGCCGACCAGCACGACATCGGGATAACCCTTCAGCGTGTTCTTGACCCGCAGCATGTCTAGCACCGGGATGCCCTCGGTGATGCAGACGATGACCTTGATGCCGGCATCGGCCGCTTCGAGGATGGCGTCGGCCGCGAACGGCGGCGGCACGTAGATCACCGATGCGTCGGCGCCGGTGGCCTTCACCGCTTCGGCCATGGTGTTGAACACCGGCAGGCCGAGGTGTTCGCTGCCGCCCTTGCCGGGGGTGACGCCGCCGACTACTTTCGTGCCGTAGTCGAGCATCTGCTGCGCGTGGAAGGTGCCCTGCGAGCCGGTGAAGCCCTGGACGAGTACCTTCGTATTCTTGTTGATCAAAACGCTCATGGTGTCGTCGTTCCTTACTTGCCGGCGACGGCCGCAACCGCCTTCTTCGCGCCGTCGTTGATGTCGTCGGCAGCGGTGATCGCGAGGCCGGAGTTCCTGAGCAATTCCTTGCCCTCGTTCACATTGGTGCCTTCGAGGCGCACGATCACCGGGATCTTGACGCCCACTTCCTTGACCGCGGCGATGATGCCGGCCGCGATCATGTCGCAGCGGACGATGCCGCCGAAGATGTTGACGAAGATCGCCTTCACCTTGTCGCTGGAGAGGATCAGCTTGAACGCCTCGGTGACGCGTTCCTTGGTCGCGCCGCCGCCGACGTCGAGGAAGTTCGCCGGTTCGCCGCCTTCGAGCTTGATCACGTCCATCGTCGCCATTGCGAGGCCGGCGCCGTTGACCATGCAGCCGATGTTGCCGTCCATGGTGACGTAGTTGAGGTCGTACTGGCTGGCGCGCACCTCGGTCTCGTCTTCCTGGCGGATGTCGCGCATCGCGGCCAGTTCCGGGTGGCGGAAGGTCGCGTTGTCGTCGGAATTGATCTTGCCGTCGAGCACGGCGAGGTTGCCGTCGGCGAGGATGGCGAGCGGGTTCAGTTCGACCAGCGCCAGGTCCTTGTCGTTGAACAGCTTGTACAGGCCCAGCATGATCTTGCTGAGCTGGCCGGCCTGCTTCGCGTCCAGGCCCATGGCAAAGCCGAGGTCGCGGCACTGGTAGGGCTGCAGGCCCTGCACGTAGTTCACGTGCAGCGTCTGGATCGCTTCCGGCTTCTCGTGCGCGACCTGTTCGATGTCCATGCCGCCTTCGGCCGAGGCGATGAAGGTGATGGACTTGCTGGAACGGTCGACCAGCACCGAGAGGTACAACTCCTTGGCGATGTCGGTGGCCTGGGTCACCAGCACGCAGTCGACCGGCAATTCCACGCCGGCGGTCTGGTAGGTCGCCATCCTGGTGCCGAGCATGCCCTTGGCGTAGTCGCGCACTTCGTCGAAGGACTTCGAGTACTTGACGCCGCCGGCCTTGCCGCGGCCGCCCGCGTGGATCTGCGCCTTCACCATCCAGGCGTCGCCGCCGATGGCCTTGGCCGCGTCGACGGCCTCTTCCGGCGTGCGCGCCACGCGCCCGGCGGGAACGGCGATGCCGTAGTCGGCGAAGAGCTGCTTCGCCTGGTATTCGTGGAAGTTCATCTGTCACCCTTGGGGAGGAAACCGGCACCCGCCGCGCGGCCCGCGAAGGTCGCGGCGGGCATGGACGGGAGCCCGTCATTGTCGCCGATGCGCAGGGCGCGGGCAAAACCGACCCGTGGCGTGCCTATACTCGGGCGATGCCCCCGGAGCGCCCCCGCGTGTCCATGCGCAGCCGCGAACCGCTGCCGATCACCGACGCGCTGCGGCGCGAGCTGTATTTCTTCAGCCTCTACCGCGTCTTCGAGGCGGCGTTGCTGGCGCTGGTGCTGTTCAGCCCGTTCGGGTTCCTGGCCGGCGAACCGCGCCTCCCCGCCCTCGCGCGCGGCGTGTCGTTCCTGTACCTGTTCGCGGCGCTGCTGCTGTTCCAGTGGGCGCGACGCGGCCAGGGCCTGCGCTGGCAGGTGTTGCTCGGCACCGGCATCGACATCGTCGCCGCCACGCTCGCCACCCATGCCCTGCCCGAGGCGGCGGCGGGCATCGCCCTCATGCTGCTGTTCAACGTCGGCTCGGCGGCGCTGCTGTTGCCGTTGCGCTTCGGGCTCGGCGGCGCGCTGCTCGCGGGTGGCGCGCTGACCGCGGAATACGTCTGGACCCAGCTGGGCGATGCCGCGCAACCGCGCCCGTTCGCCGAAGTGCTGATGTTCTCGGTGAGCTTCCTGTCCATCGCCATGCTCACCTACCTGCTCGGCCGGCAGATGCGCGACAGCCACGCGCTGGCCGAACGCCGCGGCGCCGAACTCGCCGACCTCGCCGCGGTGAACGAGCTCATCATCCGCCGCATGCACGCCGGCGTGCTGCTGGTCGATGGCGAAGGCCACGTGCAACTGGCGAACGAAGCCGCCGCCGCGCTGCTGGGCGATGTCGGCGGGCGCAGCATCGACCTGCTCGCGCCCGAGGTCGCGCGCCGGCTGCGCCAGTGGCGCGGGGACGGCAAGGCCCCGGACGTTCCCCTGCGGCTGGGCACCGACCAGGTCGAGGTATTGCCGCGCTTCGCCGGCCTGCTCGGCAACAGCGACATCGCGCTGGTGTTCCTCGACGACGCATCGCAGGTGTCGCGGCGCGCGGAGTCGCTGACCCTGGCCACGCTCGGGCGCTTCTCCGCGAGCCTGGCGCACGAGATCCGCAACCCGCTCGCGGCGATCAACTACGCGGCGCAACTGCTCGAGGAATCGCCCAAGATCGCCGACGGCGACCGGCGCCTGCTGCAGATCGTCCACCAGCAATGCCAGCGCACCAACGACATCGTCGAAAGCGTGCTCGGCCTCGCCCGGCGCGAACGCGCGACACCCGAGCAACTCGACCTCAACGCCTTCTGCCGGCGCTTCGTCACCGACTTCCGCGACACCATGCCGGAAGGAACCGGCAACGTCTCGGCGGCCGGGGCGGACCTGTCCCTGCCCGGCATGTTCGATTCGCGCCATCTCTACCAGGTCATGACCGTGCTGGTGCAGAACGCCCTGA
Organism: Lysobacter lycopersici; assembly: GCF_007556775.1. GTDB lineage: Bacteria > Pseudomonadota > Gammaproteobacteria > Xanthomonadales > Xanthomonadaceae > Pseudoluteimonas > Pseudoluteimonas lycopersici. The sequence goes on along the minus strand of NZ_CP041742.1, from coordinate 2,408,440 downwards.
ACCATGGCCGCCAGCCCGGGCAAGCGGCGCTGGTGACCGTGCACCCGCACCGCGAGGGCGCCAACCCGGTGATCGACGTCATCGACCGCGGCCCCGGCATTCCCGAGGGCGTGGCCGCGCAGCTGTTCCGGCCGTTCTACACCACCTCCGAACACGGTACCGGCCTGGGCCTGTACATCGCCCGCGAGCTTTGCCACGCCAACGACGCCCGCCTGGACTACATCGCGCGCGGCGCCGGCACCGGCAGTTGCTTCCGCATCACCTTTCCCGCGATGAACGCCCTGCTGCGGCATTGACCGCGGGCAATGGCGTCCAAGCGGAAGATTGGTTTATCGTTCCCGCATGGCCGAGAACCCCCGCTCCGCCCTGATCGTCGACGACGAACGGGATATCCGTGAACTCCTCGTCCTGACCCTTGGCCGCATGGGCCTGCGCACCGAGACCGCCGCAACCGTCGCCGCCGCGCGCGCGATGCTGGCCAGGGACCATTTCGACCTGTGCCTGACCGACATGCGCCTGCCCGACGGATCGGGCATGGAGCTGATCCAGGAACTGGCCGCGCACCATCCCGAAACCCCGGTGGCGATGATCACCGCGCACGGCAACCAGGAAGCGGCGGTCGAGGCGCTCAAGGCCGGCGCCTTCGATTTCGTCAGCAAGCCGGTGGACCTCAACGTGCTGCGCGGGCTGGTGCGGCAGGCGCTGGAACTGGGCGAACTGCGCCGCAGCGACGACGCCCGCGCCCGCGGCCGCTACGGGCTGGATAGCCTCGGCGGCGATTCCGAGCCGATGCAGGCCTTGCGCCGGACCATCGCCAAGGTCGCGCGCAGCCAGGCGCCGGTGCACATCACCGGCGAATCCGGCACCGGCAAGGAACTGGTCGCGCGCACCATCCATGCCGAGAGCGGGCGCGCCGCCGGGCCGTTCGTGCCGGTCAACTGCGGCGCGATCCCGGCCGAGCTGATGGAAAGCGAATTCTTCGGCCACAAGAAGGGCAGCTTCACCGGCGCGCATGCCGACAAGACCGGCCTGTTCCAGGCCGCCGAGGGCGGAACCCTGTTCCTCGACGAAATCGCCGAACTGCCGCTGCCGATGCAGGTCAAGCTGCTGCGCGCGATCCAGGAGAAATCGGTACGCCCGGTCGGCGCCCAGGCCGAAGTGCCGGTGGACGCGCGCCTGCTGTCGGCCACCCACAAGGACCTCGCCGCGCTGGTCGCCGACGGACGCTTCCGCCACGACCTGTACTACCGCATCAACGTGATCGAATTGCCGGTGCCCCCGTTGCGCGAGCGCGGCGGCGACCTCGACCAGCTCGCCGGCGACATCCTCGCGCGGCTGGCCGGGGCGCAGGGACGCACGCCGCCGCAACTGGAAGCGGACGCGCTGGCCGCGCTGCACGCCTATCCGTTCCCCGGCAACGTGCGCGAACTGGAGAATGTGCTGGAACGGGCCATGGCCATGGCCGATGGCGACCGCATCTCCGTCGCCGACCTGCACCTGCCCAATGCCGCGGCCGCGGCCTCGGCGCCGCGCGCGGTCACACCGCCCGCGACCACCATTCCCGCGCCGACCACCGATCCGCGCCAGCTCAATCCGTTCGATACCGCCAGCAGCCGCCTGCCGGAATTCATCGAGCAGATGGAACGCGACGCGATCCAGCAGGCGCTGCAGGAAAACCGCTACAACAAGACCCGCACCGCGGCCGCGCTGGGCATCACCTTCCGCGCGCTGCGCTACAAGCTGAAGAAGCTGGGCATCGATTGATGCCGCCGCCGTCGCGGCGCGAAGCCGAACGATGACCATGCCGGGATGGAGTAGCATCCGGCTATGCCCCGCGACACCGCCCCCCCGGTCGGCGCCATCGAAGATGCCCTGCGTGCCGGCATCGACATCGGCCTGCTGGAAGACAACCTGCGCCTGAGCCACGAGCGGCGCGCCCTGCAGCATCAGGATGCGCTGGACCTGGCGCTGGCCCTGGAACGCGCCGGACACGCCCTGCATGAGCGACCTGCAACGCCTGCTGCAACGGCTGGATGAGACCGGCATCGAGTTCGTGCTGGTCGGCGGCTACGCCGCGATGCTGCACGGCTCCACTTTGTTGACCCGCGACGTGGATGTTTGCGCGGTGCTGACCCCGGGCAACATCGGGAAACTGCGCGAGGCATTCCGCGACCTGCATCCGCAACATCGCCTTTCGATGCCGCGCCGGTCGTTCCTCGACGAGCCCGCGCCGGGCGCCGCGCTGGACAACCTGTACCTGGGCACCGATTGGGGCGCGCTCGACCTGCTCGGCAATATCACCGGCGTGGGCGACTACGCGCGCGTGGCCCGCGATGCGGTCGAAATCGAATTGTTCGGCCGCCGCCTTCGCGCGATCGGCCTAGACGACCTCATCGCCGCCAAGGAGGCGCTGGGGCGCGACAAGGACCTGATCGTGGCGAAGGAACTGCGCGCCATCCGCGAAAAACTGCAAGGGACCTGACGGCGTCATTGCGATACCGCACACCGGGGGATGCAGATGCACGACGAACCGAGCCTTCCGCGCGCTGCGCTGCAAGCTGAAGAAGCTGGGCATAGACTGATGCCGCGAAGCGCGGTCGGCTGAGGGAAATACCGCCCGCGCGCCATTGCCGGACCGGGGGACACATCGTGCGATTCGATTGGTTGCGCCCGCGATCGGCGCGGCGCGGGCATGCGCAGGAGCGGCTTGCCTTCCGCCCGGACGTGGAAGGATTGCGGGCCGTGGCCATCGCGCTGGTGGTGGCCGCGCACGCAGGCGTTCCGTGGCTCGCCGGCGGCTTCGTGGGCGTGGACGTCTTCTTCGTGCTGTCCGGCTACCTGATCAGCGGGCTGCTGTACAAGGAGATCCAGTCGAGCGGCCGGCTCGGGCTCGCCACTTTCTACGCCAGGCGCCTGCAGCGCCTGCTGCCCGCGCTGCTGCTCACGATCGCCTGCACGATCGTCGCCGCGATTTTCCTGCTGGCGCCCTTCGAGCAACTTGCCCAGACCGATGCCGCCGCCGCCGCGGCCACGTGGACAAGCAACATCTACTTCGCGCTGTCGAAGCTGGATTACTTCGGGCCTTCGGCCGAAACCAACCTGTTCCTGCACACCTGGTCGCTCGGCGTGGAGGAACAGTTCTACCTGTTGTGGCCGGTGTTGATGTTGTTCCTGCTGGGCGCATGGCATTGGCAGGGCAAGCATTTCGACGACGCGCGCCTGCGCCGGGGCTTGGGCGCGACCGTGGTCCTGTGCGTGCTGCTGTCGGCATCCCTGACCTACACCTCGCCGCAACTCGGTTTCTACATGGTGTTCTCGCGGGCCTGGCAATTCGCGCTGGGCGGGCTGGTGTTCCTGTCGATGGCGCGCATCGCCGAACCGATGCCGGCACGACTCGCGCGAATCCGGTCGGCAGGCGGATGGTTGGGCCTGGCGGCGATCCTGGCCTCGGCCCTGCTGCTGGATGCGCACACGCCGTACCCGGGCCTGTGGGCACTGCTGCCTTCGCTGGGAACCGCCGCGGTGCTCGCGGGCGCGGAGGGTCCGCGACAAGTCGCCCGCGTGCTCGCATTGCCGCCGTTGCAGGCGATCGGGCGTGTTTCGTACGCCTGGTACCTGTGGCATTGGCCGATCCTGCTGCTCGGGCTCACCCTGGTGGATGGCGACAATCCGTGGCAGGTCGCCGGCCTCGTCGCGATTTCGCTGTTGCTCGCGTTCGCCTCGTCGGCGTTGATCGAATCGCCGCTGCGCCATGCCCGTTACCTGCGCGCGCGCCCGTGGATGGTGATCGTGGTCGGGCTGGCGTTGATGGCATGCACCGCGATCGGCGCGTTCACCTGGAACCGATCGGCGCAGGCATGGGCCAGGCACGGGGAACAGGCGCGCGTGCTGCAGGCCCGGAGCGATCTTTCGGAGATCTACGCCTACGGCTGCGACGAGTGGTACCAGACCGCGCGCGTACGCTCGTGTTTCTTCGGGCCGGAGAACGCGCCGCACACGGCGGTGCTGTTCGGCGACAGCGTCGCGGGCCAGTGGTTTCCCGCGGTCGCCACGCATTTCCAGCGGCCGGGCTGGAAGGTGCTGGTGCTGACGAAATCCTCCTGCCCGATGATCGAGCGGAGCTTCTTCTACGCGCGGATCGGCCGGGTCTACGTCGAATGCGACCGCTGGCGGCACGACGCGATCGCGCTGCTGCACGAACTCAAGCCGGACATCGTGCTGCTCGGCTCTTCCTCCGCCTACGAGTTCACGTCGAAGGAATGGATGGAAGGCACCCGCGACATGCTCGATGCGCTGGATGGCGCCAGCCGCCATATCGGCATCTTCCAGCCGACGCCGCTGTTGCCGTTCGACGGGCCTGCCTGCCTCGCGCGGCGGCAATGGCGCGCGCGCTGGCTGCCGACGCCCGCGCCGTGCAACGCGCCGGCCGGCAATGCCAAGCTGGACATGATCCGTCAGGCCATCGCCCGCGGTGCGGCGAAGCATCCCGCGGTGAAGACGATCGACATGGACGACGACGTCTGCCCGGGTGGCCGTTGCGACGTGCTGCGCGATGGAACCATCGCCTATCGCGACAAGCAGCACATCACCGCGACGTTCGCGGCGGCACTGGCGCCTGCACTGGGAACCGCATTGCGCGAGGCGGGCCTCGATCCGGCGGATGCTTCCACATCACCGGAGCCACCCGCGACATCGGCTCCGGCCAAACCTGACCCGCCCGAAAGTGACGCGAAGCGTCAGTTGTCGCGCTACCATTGAGCTCGTCGTGCCTGGAACGTGACCACCATCGCATTCCTCCGGTTCTGTCCGGCTTGGCATGGCTCCTGCGTTCAGTACCATGCACGTGCCCTTTCGCACGGGGACCCACGGACCGGCTAGCTGGCGGTGGGGCATGTGGATTCCGAAAAACCACCCTAGGGGATACACCATGAAGAAGATGCAAGGCTTCACCCTGATCGAACTGATGATCGTCGTTGCGATCATCGCGATCCTCGCCGCCATCGCCATCAGCCAGTACCAGGACTACGTGATCCGTTCGCAGGTCTCGGAAGGTTCCTCGCTGGCCGACGGCATCAAGACCGCGGTCGCCGAGTTCCAGAACAACTACGGCCGCTTCGCCAACGGCAGCAACAAGTCCTACGGCCTGGCGGATGCCGCCTCGATCCAGGGCAGCTACGTCGCCTCGGTCGGCGTCAACGGCAAGGGCCAGATCACCGCGCATTTCAGCAGCACCTCGCCGAAGAAGGCCAACACCAAGATTGACAACACCACGCTGGTGTTCTCGCCGGTGACCCATGCCGGTTCGATCGAATGGAACTGCAAGAACCAGTCTTCGGTCCTGAGCAAGTACCGCCCGACGATCTGCCGCAACTAAGCGACAGCGCCACGCAGTACCGGAAGGCCGCCGCAAGGCGGCCTTTCTTTTTGCCCCGGACCCCAAGCGTGACGCCGGTCACGCGTGTCCGGGGATGGCACGCGGCTTGCGTTCATCCATGGCGTAGGGGACTCACCGGCCATGGATCCGTGGCCACGCCATCACCAGGGGAAACGGAATGAACACGCAGCGCGGCTTCACCTTGATCGAGCTGATGATCGTGGTGGCGATCATCGCCATCCTCGCCGCCATCGCCATCAGCCAGTACCAGGACTACGTGATCCGTGCGCAGGTCGCGGAAGGTTCCTCGCTGGCCGACGGCATCAAGACCGCGGTCGGCGAGTTCCAGAACAACTACGGCCGCTTCGCCAACGGCACCAACAAGTCCTACGGCCTGTCGGATGCCCCCTCGATCCAGGGCAGCTACGTCGTCTCGGTCGGCGTCGGCAGCGGCGGCATCATCACCGCGCACTACAGCGCGACCGACAAGAAGGCCAACAAGGTCATCGACGGCCAGGCGCTGGTGTTCTCGCCCATCACCCACGCCGGCAGCATCGAATGGGTGTGCAACAAGTCCAGCACCGCGCTCAAGGACAAGTGGGTGCCGACGGTCTGCCGCCACTGACGGACCGCGCCCGCGATTCGTTACCATCCGGGGGCCGCGCTTGCGGCCCCTTCGTTTTCCTGCATGCCGACGACCCCGAACCGCAACGCTGCAACGATGACGTGGCTCGGTCTCGGCGCGTTGCTGTTGCTGGCCTGGTTCGCCTACCACCCGGGGCTGGCCGGCGGATTCCTGTTCGACGATTTCGTCAACCTCGACAAGCTCGGCGCCAGCGGGCGCGTGGACGACTGGGCGGCGTTCTGGCGCTACCTCACCTCCGGCAGCGCCGATCCCACCGGCCGGCCGCTGGCGATGCTGAGTTTCCTGCTGGACGCCAACGACTGGCCCGCGGATCCGCGGCCGTTCCTGCGCACCAACGTGCTGCTGCACCTCGCCAACACCGCGCTGCTGTTCGCGCTGCTGCGCCAGCTCGGCAAACAACTCGACGGCGCTTCGCGCCGCAACGACGCCGCGGCGCTGCTCGGCGCGGGCCTGTGGGCGCTGCATCCGCTGTTCGTCTCCACCACGCTGTACATCGTCCAGCGCGAGGCGATGCTCGCGGCGACCTGCATCCTGCCCGGGCTGCTGGCCTGGGGCCACGGCCGCGCGCTGCTCGCGCGTTCGCCGCGCGCGGGCACGGCGTGGATGCTGTGCGGAATCGGCTTCGGCACGCTGCTGGCGATGCTGTGCAAGGCCAACGGCGCGTTGCTGCCGCTGCTGGCGTGGGTACTGGACGCGACGGTGTACCGGCGCGACGGCGAAACGCCGCTGGCGAAGCGCCTGCGTTTCGCGTTGCTGGTGTTGCCGAGCCTGCTGCTGTCCGCCTACGTGCTGTCGAAGCTCGCGCACTGGTCGCAACCGCTGCAATCGCGGCCGTGGACCATCGGCCAGCGCGTGCTCACCGAGCCCGGCGTGCTGCTCGATTACCTGCGCCTGCTGCTGGTGCCGCGGGTGTTGTCCAACGGCGTGTACAACGACGGTTACGCGTGGTCGCGCGATTGGCTGCACCCGGCCTCGACCCTGCCCGCGCTGCTCGCGGTGCTGGCGCTGGTCGTCGCCGGATTCGCGTTGCGGCGGCGCGCGCCCGCGCTCGCGGCGGCGCTGCTGTTCTTCTTCGCCGGGCACCTGCTGGAATCGACCACGATCCCGCTGGAACTGTATTTCGAACACCGCAACTACCTGCCGGCGCTGCTGCTGGGCTGGCCGCTGGCGCGCGCGGTGGCGCGATGGCGGGTGGAACCGCCGGTGCGCTGGCTCATCGCCGCGGTGCTGCTGGCCCTGCTCGGCGGCACCACCTGGATGCGCGCCTCGCTGTGGGCCGACCAGCCGCGCATGGCCGGGCTGTGGCTGGCGCTGAACCCGGGTTCCTCGCGCGCCATCGCCACCCAGGCCTTGTTCGACCTGCACGCCGGCAAGCCCGCGCTGGCCATGACCGTGCTGTCGGAACCCTGGCGGCAGCGGCCCCACGACCTGCAACTTGCGCTCAACTACATCAGCGCCAGTTGCGAGCTACGCGGCCCGGCGCCGGCCAAGGTGGACGCGGCCACCGAGGCGCTGCGCAACGCGAGCGAAGGCGACCAGCTCGCCTATCGCTGGCTGGGCGACGTGCTGGACCTGGTGCAGTCCGGCGGCTGCAAGGGCGTCGACGTGGCGACGGTGGAACGCTGGACCCGCGCCGCGCTCGCCAATCCGCGCATGGCCGCCATGCCCGGCCGCCGGCAGGACCTGCACGCGGTGCTGGGCCGCATCGCGCTGGCGCGCGGCGATGCGGCGACGGCCTTGCGCGAATTCCGCACCGCGCTCGACGCGTGGCCCGCGCCCGACGCGGCCGCGCAGGAATCGGCGCTGCTCGCCTCCAGCGGCCATCCGGCCGAAGGGCTGGCCCTGCTCGATCATTACGATGCGATCGCGCCGCTGCGCAAGCAGGCGACGGGCTGGAACATGCCGCGCTTGCACCAGTGGGTGCTCGAACGACAAGGCTATTGGTCCAACGAATTCGCCGAACTGCGGCGCAAGATGCGCGAGGACCTCGCCTCGCAAGCGGCAGGGAGCACGCATTGAAGGTTTCCACGTTGCGCCCGGCCTGGCCGTTCCTGCTGCTGGTGCTCGCCATCGCCGCCGTGTACCTGCCCGGCCGCGGCGGCGGCTTCGCGTTCGACGATTTCCCCAACATCGTCGACAACGCCGCGCTGCACGTCACCAACTGGGACCGGCACGCGTGGATGGCGGCGTTGTTCTCCTCCAATGCCGGCGTCGGCCACCGGCCGCTGGCGATGGCGACCTTCGCGCTCAACCACCTCGCCACCGGCCTCGACCCGGTGCCGATGAAGCTGACCAACATCGCCATCCACGCGCTCAACGCCTGCCTCGTGCTGTGCCTGCTGCGCACGCTGCTGGCGCTGGCGGTGCCGGCGATCGACGCGCGCCGCCGCGAATGGACCGCGCGCTTCGCGGCCGCGGCCTGGGCGCTTCACCCGATCAACCTGATGGCGGTGCTGTTCGTGGTGCAGCGCATGGAAAGCCTCTGCCACGCGTTCGTGTTCGCCGGGCTGTGGCTGTACCTGCTCGGCCGGCAGCGGCAACTCGCGGGCGACGCCGGCGGCGGCTGGCGCATCCTCATCGGCGTCGTCGGCGGCACCGCGCTCGGCGCGTTGTGCAAGGAATCGGCGGCGCTGCTGCCGCTGTACGCGGCCTGCATCGAACTGTGCCTGTTCGGCTTCCGCGATGCCCGCGGCGCGCGCGACCGCCGCCTGCTCGGTTTCTTCGGGATCGTGCTGGTGCTGCCGGCGATGCTCGGATCGGCGTGGCTGCTGTCGCGGGCGCTGGCGCCGCATGCGTTCGCGCGCCGCGATTTCACCCTGGTCGAGCGCCTGCTCACCGAAGGCCGGGTGGTGCTCGATTACGTGCGCTGGAGCGTGTTTCCGTCGCTGCGCCAGTTCGGCCTGTACCACGACGACATCGCCATCTCGCGCGGCTGGTGGAATCCGCCGGCCACCACCTTCGCCTTCGTCGCGCTGGCGGCATTCGCGGCCATCGCCTTCGCGCTGCGCAAGCGGCGCCCGCTGGTCGCGCTCGGCATCGCCTGGTTCTTCTGCGCGCAGTTGCTGACCGCGACCGTGGTGCCGCTGGAACTGGTGTTCGAACACCGCAACTACTTCGCCTCGCTCGGCATCTGCCTCGCCGTCGCCGACTTCCTGCTGCTGTCGCCGCAACGCGCCAGCGTGCGCCGCATCGGCGCGTTGCTCGCGGTGTCCTGGCTGCTGTTCCTCGGCATGACCACCTGCCTGCGCGCGCTGGAGTGGAAGGATCCCGTGCGCTTCGCCATCAGCGAGATGAGCCGGCACCCGGCGTCGCCGCGCACCGTCTACCAGCTCGGGCAGACGATGGCCACGCTCTCGGACGGCACGCGCGATTCGGCCGCGACCAGGGCCGCCTTCGCCGCGCTCGAACGCGCGCACCGGCTTCCGGACAGCGGCATCCTGCCGGCGCAGGGCCTGATCCTGCTCGCCGCGCGCACCCACGGCCCGGTGGACGACGCGTGGTGGGACGAAATCGACCATCGGCTGGCGACCGATCCCATCGGCCCGCAGGAACTCGGCGCGATGAACGCGCTGACCCGCTGCGCGGTCTCGAAGCTGTGCGACTTCCCGCCGTCGCGGATGATGGCGATGTTCGCCACCGCCATGGGCCGCGGCGACAACGCCGAGGTGCTGAACGTGTTCGGCAATTACACGCTCAACGTGCTCGGGCAGCCGTCGTTCGGCGAATTCGCGTGGCGCAAGTCGGTCGCCCTGTCCCCGAACAACGCGCAATACCGCATCAACCTGGCGAAGCTGCTGATCGCGCTCGACAAGGACGACGAGGCGCGCGGGCAGATCGCAGCGCTCCGCGGCATGGGCATTCCCGGGCAATACGAGCAGGCCGCGCGCGACCTCGAGGCGCGGATGGCGAAGCGCAACCCCGCCGCCGGTCCCGCGGCCGGCCGCGGCGACTAGAATCAGGCGCGGGCATCCTTGCCCCGGGGAACGCGTGGACACTGGCGAGCACATCGCGATTTTCGAAGGCCCGGTGCGCGGCTGCGCGCGACGTCCCCAATGCCGGGGCGCGGATGCTGCGTGACCTCGCGAAAATCCGCGACATCCTGACCCCCGCCGAGCGGCGCAAGGCGGCGTGGATGCTGCTGCTGGTGGTGCTGATGGCGCTGGCCGAGACCCTCGGCGTGCTGTCGATCATGCCCTTCCTGTCGGTGCTCGGCCGCCCGGCGGTGATCCACGAGAACCCGTTCCTGCAGGCGGCGTACGCGCACTGGCACTTCCGCGACGAACGCGGCTTCATCCTCGCGCTGGGCCTCGCCTCGATCGCGATCGTGGTCGCGTCCTCGCTGTTCAAGACCGTCACCCTGCACGCGCTGAACCGCTTCGTGCACATGGAACGGCATTCGATCAGCGCGCGCCTGCTGTCGCGCTACCTGCGCCAGCCCTACGAATTCTTCCTCACCCGCAATTCCTCGATCCTCGGCAAGAACCTGCTGTCCGAGGTCGACCAGCTGCTGTTCGAGCTGATCCAGCCGCTGTCGCAGTTGTTCGCACAGGGCGCCATCGTGCTGGCGATGGCCTTGCTGATCTTCCTCTACGACCCGGCCACCGCCATCGGCATCGTGCTGGTGCTCGGCCTGCTCTACGGCGCGATCTACGGACTGGTGCGCAAGCGGCTGGCGCGGATCGGGCTCGAACGGCAGGCGGCGAACGGCAGGCGCTACCAGGCCGCGAGCGAGGCGCTTTCCGGCATCAAGGACGTCAAGATCACGCACTCGGCCGCGGCCTACCAGGCACAGTTCGAAAAGGCGTCGCGGCTGTTCTCCCGGCACATGGCCACCAACGACACGCTCAGCCAGTCGCCGCTGTACCTGGTGGAAGCCACCGGCTACAGCATGCTGATCGTGGTCGCGCTGGTGCTGCTGCTGCGTTCGAACGACATCGCCCACGTGCTGCCGGCGCTGGGCCTGTACGGTTTCGCCGCGTATCGCATGCTGCCCGCGGCGCAGGTGATGTACCGCGGTTTCGCCAAACTGCGCGTGTCGTCGGCCGCGCTCGAATCGATCCATCGCGACCTCGCGCTGCCCGACGAGCCGGCGGCGAGCGGCGATGCGCTGCTCGCGCCGCAACGGGAAATCCGCCTGCAGGGCATCCGCTACGCGTATCCGTCCGCGCCGGACAAGCCGGTGTTCGACGGCTTCGACCTCGCGATCCCGGCCAACGCCAGCATCGGCATCGCCGGGCGCAGCGGCGCGGGCAAGAGCACCTTGATGGACCTGTTGCTGGGCCTGTTGCGTCCGGAAGCGGGAACGTTGAGCGTGGATGGCGTGGCGGTGGATGCGGGCAACGTGGCGGCGTGGCAGCGCGCGATCGGTTACGTGCCGCAGCACATTTTCCTGGCCGATGCGAGCGTGGCGGAGAACATCGCCTTCGGGGTGCCGCGCGACAGGATCGACATGCAGGCGGTGGAACGCGCGGCGCGCGCGGCGCAGATCCACGATTTCGTGGCGAACGAGTTGCCGAACGGCTACGCAACGGATGTCGGCGACCGCGGCATCCGCCTGTCGGGCGGGCAGCGCCAACGCGTGGGCATCGCGCGGGCGCTGTACCGCGATCCGCCGGTGTTGTTCCTCGACGAGGCGACCAGTGCGCTGGATGCGCAGACCGAGGAAGCGCTGAACGAGGCGATCCGCAGCCTGTCGGGCAGCAAGACGATCGTGGTGATCGCGCACAAGGAGGCGTCGTTGCGCGGCTGCCAGGAAGTCGTGAATATCGGCGTCCAGAGCATCGATTCACTTCATGGCACAACCGAAGCCCAATAAAGCAGGCCATCGTGACCCGGATATTTTCCAAAGCTGACGAAGAATCGAAACCACGCATCGACAAGGACAGCGTGGCCAAATTTTTCCAGGAACGGGCGCAAAAGGCCGAAAGCGTCGGCTTGACGCGCGCCGTCATCTACCAGGACAAGCACCCGGATCTGGCGGAAAAACGCGATGCAGCGGAAAAGGCTCGCCTGCTTCCCATCTTGCAGTTGAACAGTACCCTGCGCGTTCTCGACGTGGGTTGCGGCACCGGACGCTGGACCGAGGAACTCGCCGGCAATTCCGCCTACTACCACGGCATCGACTTCAGCGCCGAACTGATCGGCCACGCACGGGCTGCGCATCCGGAAACCGCGGACTTGAGATTTTCGGTGGCGCCCGCCGAAAATTATTCGCTATCGGAACTCGACGAATCACAGCCCTTCGATCGCATCTTGTGCTGCGGGGTCATGATCTACCTCAATGACGAGGACGTTGCGAGCGCATACCGCTGCATGGCCTCCGTCGCATCGGGAAAATGCCGGATCGTGATGCGGGAACCCGTCGGAATCCTCGAACGCCTTACCATCAAGGAACACTTCTCCGATGAGCTCGAGCAGAGCTACAACGCGATTTATCGGACGCAACGCGAGCTTGAGGACTACATGACCGACACGCTGTTCGCATCGGGTTTCCGGATCGTGGACCAAGGCGATGTCTACGATGCGGAATTGAACAACCGGGCGGAAACCATCCAGCGATGGATCGTCCTGGAGCGGGCATGAACCGTACCGCTTACTGCTTCGATCTCGACGGAACGCTCACCACTGTCGAAATCCTGCCGTGCATTGCCGCGGAGCTGGGGATCTCGGAAGAAATCGCCACGTTGACCCGCATCACCATGGAAGGATTGCTCACGTTCGAGGAGTCGTTGCGCTTGCGCGTCGCCATCCTCGGGCAAGTACCGCTGCAAACCGTGCACGGCATCATCAATGACATTCAGGTCGACCCAAGGCTCTCGGCATTCATCCAGTCCAGGCCGGACCAATGCTTCGTCGTCACGGGCAACCTGGATATCTGGGTAAACCAACTTATCGAACGAATCGGGTGTGGAGGGCATACATCGCTGGCCACCGCCAAGAACGGCGTGATCAGCCTTCGACATATCCTCGACAAGGGCGAAGCGGTCAAGAGCATCCGCAACCGCGGTTTCGACCGCGTCATTGCCATCGGCGACGGCTCCAACGACGTACCGATGTTCAGGGCTGCCGACACGGCAATCGCGTTCGGGGGAACCCACAGCCCGATGCCGGCCGCGATTGCCGAATCAAATTTCGTGGTCCATGACGGGGATGCCCTGTGCAAGCTGTTGAACACGCTGTAATCGCCGCCGCGGGACTGGGCTCCAGGCTCGGCCATGGCTTGCCGAAATGCATGCTTGAACTTGGCGGGCAGACGCTCCTGAGCCGCTTGATCGGAACGCTGGAAGAACACGTGGATCGTATCCACGTCGTCGTCGGCTATCGCGAAGAACTGATCATCAACCTGTGTTCCAAGCTCCATCGCCGGGTCGTGATCGTCAGGAATCCCGATTACCGCACGACCAACACCGTGCAGAGCATGGCGCTCGGGGCGCAGGGTCTCGAAGGAAAAACGTTGTTCCTGGACGGCGACCTCATCATTGCCCCAGATTCCATGCGGGAATTCATCGGCAAGGCCGGAACGACCGGAATCCTCGCCGCGATTGCGCCGAGCCTGAGCGAAAACCCGGTGAACGTCGACCTCGACCAGGGTGAAACATCCCAGGGCGAAAAGCTCATCAAGTCCTTCACTCGCGAACCCGGGCGCAAATTCGAGTGGGCGAATGTTGTTGCCGGCCCGGCACGGATGCTCGACAACGCAACGGGCTATGTCTACGAAAAGCTGGAAGAAAGCATTCCGTTGAATGCCGCGGTTCTCGATCTCCGCGAAATCGACACAGCGGCGGATCTGGAAATCGCGCGCGAGTTCGTGAAGTCGATCGACAGCTCTCGCTGATCACGCATGCAGTTCGACCAGAAAAGCTGCAGCGCCCTGTTCCCCGACGAGAGGCACGCTGGCGAAACCGCCTTGCGTTCCGTGCAACTCATCGAACTCCGCATCATGAAGATCGTCGATCATCTTTGCGGAAAGCATGGCATCGACTACTGGCTCGACGGCGGCACCCTGCTCGGCGCCGTTCGCCACAAGGGATTCATCCCGTGGGACGACGACGTGGACATCGTCATGCCGCGGCGCGACTTCGACCGCTTCATCGAGATGGCGAAAACCGAGTTACCCAGCGATCTCGAACTCGAAGCCACGACAAGTTCCAGCGACAGCGACTACAGCGTGCCGTGCCGAATCCGGGATCGATATAGCCGGATCGCCCAGACGCCAAGCGCAGTTCACGAAGGTCGCGGCGTTTTCATCGACGTTTTCCCCGCCGACGACTTCCATGCTTCGCAACCCGCCCTCACGCTGGAGCGCCTCGCGAAGTTCATTTATCTCGTCCTGATCAAGATCCACGTTCCGCCCCGCGGCGGGCGCTTCCGCGGGATCGGGCTTGCCCTGCACGGATTCCTCCAGCTGTTCTCGCCCCTGCTCACAGCCGAAACGCCGGTCAAATACTGGCGCGCGTTCGCGAGGAAATGCCTGATCCACGGCCGGTTCCGGGAATCGGGCAAGGGCAACCCCGGCTACGGCTTCGACGTGAGGTGGACGCGGATCTTCCGGAGGGAAGACATCTACCCGACGGGCAGGATCGTTTTCGAAGGCGCCGAGTTTTCCGCGCCCCGCAACCCGGATGGCGTGTTGCGGGTCTTCTATGGGAACGACTATATGACCCCGCACCCGCCGTCGAAACGGCCCACAATGCATTTTTCCTCCGTCATCCTCGACACGAGGGCCGATTCGCCAACGGCCCAGACGATGTCGAACAACGGGCAAGACGCATGAAAGAACAGCAAAGGAACGTCGCCATCGTCCTGGCATCCGGCACCGGGTCCAGGTTCCGGTCCGACACGCCGAAGCAACTCATGAAACTCGCAGGCAAAAGCGTGCTGGAACACACGCTGGCCTGCTTCGAAACGCATCCCGGCATCGATGAAATCATCGTGGTCACCTCGCGGGAACACAAAAGCACCATCGAGGAGGCGTGCGTCCGCGCCGGCTACGGGAAGGTCTCGCGCATCGTCATCGGCGGGGAAACCCGGCAACAGAGTTCCGCGGCGGGCATCGCCGCCGTGCCGGGCGACGACCACAAAATCCTCGTGCACGACGCGGTGCGGCCGCTGCTCGACCATGGAACCATCGACCGCTGCCTGCAGGCGCTCGGCCGCGGCGATGCGGTGGACACCGCGATTCCCGCCAGCGACACGATCATCCGTGTGAGCGAGGATTCCACAATCGCGGACATTCCCGACCGGTCGCGGTTGCGCCTCGGGCAGACGCCGCAGGCGTTCCGTTCCGGCGTATTGCGCAAGGCGCACGCCTTGGCAGCGCGGGAATCAAATCTCAAGGTCACCGACGATTGCGGGCTCATCCTTCATTTCGGCCTCGGCCCGGTCGAAGTCGTCGCCGGCGACGTCAACAACATCAAGATCACCTATCCGTCCGACATCTATCTCGCGGACCGGATCTTCCAGCTGCGTTCACGGCGCGTCGATGGCACCGCCAACCTCGACCTGTCGGGCAAGACCATCGTCGTCTTCGGCGCGAGCCGCGGCATCGGCAAGAGCATCCACGACATCGCCGCTGCGGCCGGCGCCAACGTGGTCGCGGCTTCGCGCGGCAGCGGCGTCGACATCTCCGACGAAAACGCGGTTCGCGCCACATTGCGCGATGCACGCGAACGGTTCGGGCGCATCGACTCGGTGATCGCGACCGCAGGCATCCTGCGCACCGGGCTGATCACAGGACAGGATTACGCGACCATCGACGAACAGCTTTCGACCAACCTGCGCGGGAGCATCGTCGTCGCGCGCGAGGCGTTCGAGTCCATGCGCGGAACAGGCGGCAGCATCGCCTTGTTCACTTCCAGTTCCTACACGCGCGGCCGCGCGCGGTACAGCATCTATTCGGCGACGAAGGCCGCGGTGGTCAACCTGACACAGGCCTTGAGCGAGGAATTCCTGCCGTTCAACGTTCGCATCAACGCGATCAACCCGGAACGCACCGCGACGCCCATGCGGACCGAGAACTTCGGCGTCGAACCCGCCGAGATGCTGCTCAGCGCGGAATCGGTGGCCCATGCCACCTTGTCGGCGTGCATGTCGCCCGCGACCGGGGAAGTCATCGACATCCGCATCTGACCGCTGGCGAAGGTCGCCGGCGGTTCGCGCCGGTCAGTGTTCGCGGAAACTCAGCAGCCGCTCGACGTAACGGCGGGTCGCGTTGCCATCCGCGTAAGCGCCCCAGACGTAGTCCTTCGTCGACAGGTGCGCTTGCCCGTGCGCCGACCAGTAACCTTGCGGATCGGCCAGCGCGTTCCGCAAACCTTCCAGCAACGCATCCATCCCCGGCACGACCGGGCCGAACCTGCATTCGGGCCCGAGCGAATGCCCCTTGGCGAACGGCGCCGGCACGTCGAGGAAAAACGTGGGTCGGTCGAGCACCAGGTAATCGAACGCGATCGAGGACCAATCGCACACCAGCGCATCGCAGGCGAACAGGATCGCCTCGGTATCCGGGAACCGCGCGAAGGGAACCTGCACCACGCACGAGCGCCCGCCGCCGCCCTCCAGCGCAGTGTTGAGGTGCGCGCGCAACAGCACCGTGGCCCGCATCGACTGCGCGAAACCTTCAAGCGCATCGAGGAAACCGCCGGCCGACATCCCGAACGGGAACATGCTGCGCGTCGGGTCGTCCTGTTGCCAGGTCGGCGCGAACAACACCAGCTTGCCGCAGGTGTCCGGATCCAGCCCCAGGCTGCGCTTCACCGCGTCGGCATCGAGACTGCGCTTCACCAGCGCATCGGTCCGGCCGTAACCGGTGGGCCGGACGATGGCGGGATCGAACTCGGCCATGCGAATGTATTGCTCGCGCTGCGTTTCCGAGGCGACCCAGACCTCGTCGTAGCGACGCAGCGTGCGGTAGTCGTCGGCATCGAAACCCTTGAAGCCGAAGCCGTGCCAGACATCGAAGAAACGCAGCCCGAACTTGCGGTAAACGCCGCGCCACGGCCCGAGCGTATGCAGGCCGTGGTCGCTCACCAGCGCTTCCGCGCGCGCCAGCAACGCGGCGCAGCCGGGGCCGCCGGCCCAGCAGGCATCGATGCCCTGCGCTTGCAGTTCGCGCAGGTAATCGCGATCCATCGACAGGAACACCGGGCGCAACCCGAGGCCGGAATTCGCGTGCATGTAGCGATGCAGCGCCAGCAGGTTGCCGTTGAGCTTGTGCCCGTACAGCACGATGGTTCCGCGCGAACGCAGCAACGGGCGCAGCGCGATGCCCAACGCCGACTGCAGCCAGAAACCGGCGAGCAACAGCCAGTGCGCCGGATTGCGCCTGTCGATCTTCATGCCGCGCCCCGCGCGCGCGACAGCAACCCCGCGTAGGCATCGGCGACGCGTTCCCAGCCGAACCTGCCGACCACGGTGGCACGCAGCCTTTCCGCGGAATCGCGGCGGGCGTCGGGATCGTCCAGCGCGGCGCCGATGCGCGCGGCCAGGGCCTGCGCATCGCGCGCATCGACCGCGACCGTGGGCAGTTCCGCGCCGAACACCTCGCCCATCGCCGCCACGTTGCCGACCACGACCGGGCAACCGCAGCCGATCGCTTCCACCAGCACCAGCCCCAGGCCTTCCTCGTCGCCGGATTCGGCGCGCACGAAAGGCGCCACGAACAGCGCCGCGCGCCGGTACAGCGACGGCAGTTCCGCCTGCGGCACCGCGCCGAGGAAACGCACTGCATGTTCCAGGCCAAGGCTGCGCGCCTGTTCCCGCAGCGCGCCCTCCTCCGGGCCGAAACCGGCGACCACGAGGCGCGCATCCGGATGCGCGCGCAGGACCGCGGGCATCGCATCGAGCAGGTGGCGAAGCCCTTTCTTTTCGACCAGGCGCCCGACGAACAGCAGCTCGCGGTCGGAACGCGGTACCGACGGATCCGGCGCGAAACGCTGCGCGAGGTCGACCCCCATCGACAGCACCGAGACCTTGCCCGCATCGGCGCCGATCGCGGCGAGCCGGTCGAGCATCGCACTGCTGACCACGGTGACGGACGCGGCGCGCGCGACGACGAAGCGCTTCAGCGCGTCGAGCGCCTTGCCGCGCAGCGCGTACAAGTCGGCACCGTGCGAAGTGACCACGAACGGAACCTTGCGCCCCGGCAGCGATTGCAGCAAGGCCGCGACCAGGCCCTGCGGCAACAACCAGTGCGCGTGGACGACATCGATGCGCTCGCGACGCAGCAGTCGCCACGTGGCCCACGCCTGCGCGAGCACGAACGCCGGGACCAGCAGCAGCTTCCATTTCGCGCGGCGCAGGTTGGTGACGATGCCGCCGTCGTTGACCAGGGTTTCCATGCGCCGCGGCGCATAGCGGTAGCGCACGACATCGACGCCATCCATGCATTCGCGCCGCTTCGCGCCGGGCGCGTGCGGCACCAGGGCGATCACGCGGAAACGATCCGCAAGGCGTTTCGCCAGCTCGTGCACGAAGCCCGGCTCCGGGTCGCCCGGCCAGCGCGGATAGGTGGACGCGAGCACCAGCAGGCGCGGACGCGCGTCCGCTGCACCGGGACGCCTTGCGTCAGGCATCGCGCCGATACGTCAGCGCCGTGATCTGCTCCGACACCAGCCCGATCAGGAACACGATCACCGAGGCGCTGAACAGCAGCATGCTCATGTTGGTGAAGCGGTGGTCGTGGAAAAAGGTCCAGGCGTAGTAGCCGAGGCCGGTGAGGAAGAACGCCAGCGCCGCGGGCGCGAACAGCTTCACCGGCGAATACAGCGTGGCGATCTTGAAGATGATCAGCAGGAAGCGGATGCCGTCCTTGAGCGGGCGGATGTGGCTGCTGGTGCCCAACCTGCGCGCCACCGGCACCGGAACGTAGGCGACCGGATAGGCGCTGCGGAAGAAGGCCATGGTGCTGGTGGTGGGATAGCTGAAACCGTTGGGCAACAGGTGCAGGAACTCGCGGAAGCGATCCGCGCGGACCGCGCGGAAGCCGGAGGTGAGGTCGAGCACCTCGTGCCCGGTCATCCAGCTGGCGAGCCGGTTGTAGAGCGCGTTGGCGAGGCCGCGGCCGGCGTTGGCCTGGCCGTCGCGGCCGCGCGCGCCGACCGCCATGTCGAAGCCTTCGCCCAGCTTGGCCAGCAGTTGCGCGATGCAGGCCGGGTCGTGCTGGCCGTCGGCGTCCATGAACACGATGACCTCGCCGCCCGCGGCCCGCGCCCCGCGCTTGATCGCGGCGCCGTTGCCCATGGCGTAGGGATTGGCGAGCACCCGCGCACCGTGCGCGGCGGCCACCTCGGCGGTGGCATCGGTGGAACCGTCGTCGACGACGATGACCTCGGCCCCGGGCAAGGCCGCGCGCAGGGCCGGCAACGTGCGCTGCAACCCCTCGACTTCGTTCCTGGCCGGCAACACCACTGTGACGTCCATCGCACCCATCGCCTGTTCCCCCGGCAGAGACTAGCCGGAAACAGGCCCTGCCGGGCAGATTGTGTTCGCGCCGCACGGGTTTGCGGTAAAGTCCGGAAGGGGAGTCTGAAGAGGCTGGGGTCGATGGCGACCGTCGCAAGCGCGAACCTGGTGGGCATCACCGGCATCGCCCGGCGCCTGGTGCTGGACGGCAATCTGGACGAGGCGTCCGCGCGCGAGGCGCTCGATATCGCCAGCCAGGAGAAGCGCCCGGTCGCCGGCTACCTGCTGGAAAAGAAACTGGTGACCTCGGCCGCGCTGGCCGCGGCGAACTCGATCGAGTTCGGCATGCCGATCTTCGACGTCGGCACCCTCGACCCGGCGCAGTCCGCGATCAAGCTGGTGCGCGAGGAGCTGGTGCGCCAGCACGCCGTGCTGCCGATGTTCAAGCGCGGCGGCCGGCTGTTCGTGGGCCTGAGCGACCCGACCAACACCCGCGCGCTGGACGAGATCAAGTTCCACACCAACCTCACCGTCGAGGCGATCCTCGTCGACGACGAGAAGATCCGCCGCACCATCGACAGCTGGCTGGAAACCGCCGACGCGCTCAACGACGCGATGGGCGATTCCGAGGGACTCGAAGGCCTCGAGGTCAGCGGCGGCGACGACGACCTGAGTTCCGAAGCCGGCGTCGACGCCAAGGGCGACGACACCCCGGTGGTGAAGTTCGTCAACAAGGTGCTGGTGGACGCAATCCGCAAGGGCGCCTCCGACATCCACTTCGAACCCTACGAAACCGAATACCGGGTGCGGGTGCGCATCGACGGCATCCTCAAGCAGATCGCGCGCGTGCCGGTGAAGCTGCATTCGCGCATCGCCGCGCGCCTGAAGGTGATGGCGCAGCTGGACATCGCCGAGAAGCGCGTGCCGCAGGACGGCCGCATCAAGCTCAACCTGAGCAAGAGCAAGCAGATCGACTTCCGCGTCAGCACCCTGCCGACCCTGTTCGGCGAGAAGATCGTGCTGCGCATCCTCGACGCCGGCGCGGCCAAGCTCGGCATCGACAAGCTCGGCTACGAGGACGACCAGAAACAGCTGTTCCTCGACGCGATCAAGAAGCCCTACGGCATGGTGCTGGTCACCGGCCCCACCGGCTCGGGCAAGACCGTGTCGCTTTACACCGCGCTCAACATCCTCAACGACGAGGAACGCAACATCTCCACGGTCGAGGACCCGGTCGAAATCCGCGTCTCCGGCATCAACCAGGTGCAGATGAACGTGAAGCGCGGCATGACCTTCGCCGCCGCGCTGCGCAGCTTCCTGCGCCAGGACCCGGACGTGATCATGGTCGGCGAGATCCGCGACCTCGAGACCGCGGAAATCGCGGTCAAGGCGGCGCAGACCGGCCACATGGTGCTGTCCACGCTGCATACCAACGACGCGCCGCAGACCATCGCGCGCCTGATGAACATGGGCGTGGCGCCGTTCAACATCACTTCGTCGGTGAGCCTGGTCATCGCCCAGCGCCTCGCCCGCCGCCTGCACGACTGCAAGCGCCCGGTGCAGTTGCCCGAGCACGCGCTGCTCGCCGAAGGCTTCACCGCGGACGAGATCCATGCCGGCCTGACCCTGTACGACGCGGTCGGCTGCCAGGATTGCACCGACGGCTACAAGGGCCGCACCGGCATCTACCAGGTGATGCCGATGACCGACGAGATCCAGGAAATCATCCTCGCCGGCGGCAACGTCCAGCAGCTGACCGAATCCGCCCGGGCATCCGGTGTCCGCGACCTGCGCGAGTCCGCCTTGCTCAAGGTCAGGAACGGCGTGACCAGCCTCGCCGAAATCAACCGCGTCACCAAGGATTGAACCCATGGCCGTGACCCGTACCGCCGCCAAGACCGCCGCCCGCCGCGCCGAACCGACGCCGATCTTCGTCTGGGAAGGCACCGACAAGCGCGGCGTGAAGATGAAGGGCGAGCAGCCCGGCAAGAACGCCAACCTGATCCGCGCCGAACTGCGCCGTCAGGGCATCACCCCGACCGTGGTCAAGCCCAAGGGCAAGCCGCTGTTCGGCAGCGCCGGCCGCAGCATCTCGGCCAAGGACATCACCTTCTTCAGCCGCCAGCTGGCGACGATGATGAAATCCGGCGTGCCGATCGTGTCCTCGCTCGAGATCATCGCCGGCGGGCAGAAGAACCCGAAGTTCAAGGACCTGATCAACACCCTGCGCGGCGACATCGAGGGCGGTTCCTCGATCTATGAAGCGCTGTCCAAGCACCCGGTGCAGTTCGACGAGCTGTACCGCAACCTGGTCAAGGCCGGCGAATCGGCGGGCGTGCTCGACACCGTGCTCGACACCATCGCCACCTACAAGGAAAACATCGAGGCCCTGAAGGGCAAGATCAAGAAGGCGCTGTTCTATCCCGCGATGGTCATCGCCGCGGCGATCCTGGTCAGCGCGATCCTGCTGATCTTCGTGGTGCCGCAGTTCGAGGAAGTGTTCAGGGGCTTCGGCGCCGACCTGCCCGCCTTCACCCAGTTCATCGTCGGCATCAGCCGCTTCATGGTGGGCTACTGGTGGCTGTTGCTGCTGATCGTGGGCGGCACCATCGTGACCTTCATTTTCTTCAAGAAGCGATCGCAGCGGTTCTCGCACTTCCTCGACCGGATGATCCTGCGCATCCCGGTGATCGGGAAGATCATGCACGAGGCGGCGCTGGCGCGTTTCGCGCGCACCCTGGCCGTGACCTTCGCCGCCGGCGTGCCGCTGGTCGAGGCGCTGGACTCGGTCGCCGGCGCCACCGGCAACACCGTGTACGAAAGCGCGGTGAAGCGCGTCCGCGACGACGTCTCGGTCGGCTACCCGGTCAACATGGCGATGAAGCAGACCGGGCTGTTCCCGCACATGGTCATCCAGATGACCGCGATCGGCGAGGAAGCCGGTGCGCTCGATGCGATGCTGTACAAGGTCGCCGAGTTCTACGAGCAGGAAGTCAACAACGCGGTGGACGCGCTGGCGAGCCTGATCGAGCCGATCATCGTGGTGATCCTCGGCGTGATCGTCGGCAGCATGGTGATCGCCATGTACCTGCCGATCTTCAAGCTCGCCGCGGTGGTCTAAGGCCGCATGTCCTTCCTCGACGCGCACCCCGGCCTCGGCTACCCCGCCGCGGCCGGCTTCGGGCTGGCGCTCGGCAGTTTCCTCAACGTGGTGATCCTGCGCCTGCCGCGCCGGCTGGAATGGCAGTGGAAGCGCGACAGCCGCGAGATCCTCGGCGAGCCCGAACTCTACGATCCGCCGCCGCCGGGGATCGTGGTCGAGCGTTCGCATTGCCCGCACTGCAAGGCGCCGTTGCGCTGGTACGAGAACATCCCGCTGCTGAGCTGGCTGGCGCTGCGCGGGCGCTGCGGGCACTGTGGCGCGCCGATCTCGATGCAATATCCGCTGGTCGAACTGGTGACCATGCTGCTGGTGCTGGCCAGCGTCTGCTGCTTCGGCTTTGGCTGGCAGGGCTTCGGCGCGATCCTGTTCAGCTGTTTCCTGGTCGCGCTCGCGGGCATCGACCTGCGCACGCAACTGCTGCCGGACCAGCTCACCCTGCCGCTGCTGTGGCTGGGGCTGATCGCGGCGCACGAACAGTTGTACGTCGATCCCAAGCCGGCGATCGAAGGCGCGATCGTCGGCTACCTGAGCCTGTGGTCGGTGTGGTGGCTGTTCAAGCAGATCACCGGCAAGGAAGGCATGGGCCACGGCGATTTCAAGCTGCTCGCCGCGATCGGCGCATGGACCGGACTCAAGGGCATCCTGCCGACGATCCTGCTGTCCTCGGTGGTCGGCGCCATCGTCGGTTCGATCTGGCTGTTCGCCAAGGGCCGCGACCGCGCCACGCCGATCCCGTTCGGCCCCTACCTCGCCATCGCCGGCTGGATCGCGTTCTTCTGGGGCCAGCCGCTGATCGACGCCTACATGCGCCTCACCGGGTTGCGCTGACAAATTTTCCTGTGGGAGGGGCTTGAGCCCCGATCAGCGATGGGTTGTCGCGGCTTCGCTTTCAACAGCCGCATGGCTGGTAAAGCCGCTCCCACAAAAGCCGCTCCTACATAATGCCTGCATGAGCACATTCGTCATCGGCCTCACCGGCGGCGTGGCTTCGGGCAAGAGCGAGGTCGCGCGCCGCTTCGAGGCACTGGGCATCGTCGTCGCCGACGCCGACATCGCCGCGCGCGCCGCGCTGGCGCCCGGCAGCGACGGGCTGGCGGAAACCGTCGCCGCGTTCGGCAACGACATCCTCGCCGCCGATGGCGGCCTCGACCGCGCGGCGATGCGCCGCCGCGTGTTCGCCGATGACGCTGCGCGGCGCAGGCTCGAGGCCATCGTGCATCCGCGCGTGCGTGCCGCGCTGGAAGCGCAATGCCGCGCGGCTTCGTCGGCGTATGCCGTCGCCGCGATCCCGCTGCTCGCCGAAGGCGGCGGGCGCACGACCTATCCGTGGCTGTCGCGCATCCTCGTCGTCGACGTGCCCGAGGCCGTGCAACTGCAGCGCCTGCAGCGCCGCGACGGGATCGATTCGGAACTCGCTGCAGGCATGCTCGCGGCGCAGGCGAGCCGGCGCGAACGGCTGGCCATCGCCGACGACGTCATCGCCAACGACGGCCCGCTGGATGCGCTCGACGAACAGGTCGCGGCGCTGGACCGACGTTACCGCGCGCTCGCCGGCTGATCCTTCGCCGCTGGCGCATTCTTCACGTAACGGTCGAACCACTCCAGCATGTCGTGGACGACCTGTTCGTTGGATTCGAGCGCGGTGTACCAGTGCGGTTCGTGCGGCAGCATCACCAGTCGCGTCGTACCGCCATTGCCGCGGATCGCCTGGTACAGCTTGCGCGACTGGATCGGCTCGGTTCCGGGATTGGCGTCGTCCTCGCCATGGACCAGCAGCAACGGCAGCTTGATCTTGTCGGCGAAGAAGAACGGCGAGGCCTTGATGTACACGTCGCGCGCCTGCCATACCGAACGGCGTTCGTTCTGGAAGCCGAACGGCGTCAGCGTCTTGTTGTAGGAACCGCTGGTGGCGACGCCGGCCTTGAACAGGTCGGTGTGCGCGATGAGGTTGGCGGTCATCAACGCGCCGTGGCTATGGCCGGTGACGCCGATGCGGTTGCGATCGACCACGCCCATGTCGACGGCCTTGTCGACCGCGGCCTTCGCGTCGGCCTCCAGCTGTTCGAGATAGGTGTCGTAGGCGGTCTTGGGGTCGCCGACGATGGGGAAGCTGGCGTTGTCGATGATCGCGTAACCGGCGAGCAGCAGCAGCCGGTAGTACGGCAAGCGCGTGAAGGTCTGCTGCGAACCGGAAACCTGCCCGGCCTGTTCGCTGCTGGCGAAATCCTCTGGATACGCGTACAGCACCGCCGGCAGGCGCGTGCCCACCGCATAACCGGGCGGCGTGTACAGGGTGAACGACAGCGACACGCCATCGGCGCGCTTGTAGGTCACCAGTTGCTTCCTGATCTGGCGCACTTCCGGCGTCGGATCCGGCACGCGGGTGAGTTGCATGCCATCGGACGCGAACTGCGCCTCGCCCGCCGCCGCGTCGACCTTCGCCGCCCCGAGCGTGCGCAGGAACGCGTTCGGCGGATCGACGATCGATTGGTGCCAGGTCAGGTACTTGCCGGTGTCGCCGGCGAAATCGAGGAACTGGTCGTATTCGTCCGCGCTACTGCGGAACAGGCGCTCGCTCTCGAGCGTGGCCAGGTCGAGCCGGTCGAGGAACGGCCTGTCGCCCTGCGGCGATGCGCCCTGCCCGCTCAGGAACACGTCGTTGCCGTCCATGCGCGTGGTGTAGGCGCCGTTGGCCTGCACCTCGAACACGAAGTTGCCGGGGTTCTTGTACAACTCGTCGCTGGACATGTCCCACAGCACGCGGCCGTCGTCGCCGGGCTTGTCCACGTCCACGATCCGCGTGGTGGTCCAGTGGCGGTTCTCGTCGTATTCGTAGCGGAAGGCGACGTCGGGCTTCGGGCTCCAGGCGAAACCGCTGAAGCGCTGCTTCGTACGACCGATTTCCACCGGCTTCGCGGTGAACGGCGCCTTGAGCATCATCAGCTTGTCGCGCGCGGGCACCTCGACGTTCCAGTCGCCCTTGTCGAGCGCTTCGGACCACACCAGCGTCGCCGGATCGGTCGCGCGCCAGTCGAAGTTGATCGGACCTTCCGGCACGCCGGCCACGGGGACGCGATCGGCGAGCGGCAGCGATGCGATGGTCGTCGACTTGCCGTTCGACGCATCCAGCACCGCGACGTCGTGGGCGAAGCGCTGGTAGGTGACCGCGTGCGAGAACGGTGGTTTCAGCGCCTGGGTGAGCACGTGCACGCCGTCGGGCGCGCCGTTGACCTGGTAGTAGATCGCCGCTGCGCCGACATCGCGCGACTTGCCGCTGTCGGCATCGACCACCGCCAGTTGCGAAGCGCCGTAATACGCGAAACGCTTTTCGTCGAGTTCGCTGGTGAGCGTGTCGCGCGCCTCGTAGGTGCTGCTTTCGCCTTGCCCGCCCAGCGCCTGCTGGATGTCGGGGCCGGTAGTGGCGGCGTCCTCGCTCGGCGGCGCGCCTTGCCCGTCCGGCACGCGCTTGACCAGCAGCGATTTGCTGCCACCCAGCCATTGCACGGTGTAACCGAAGATCGGGTTCAGGCGCAGGCCTTCGACCTTGCGCACCTTGCCGCTGGTCGCATCGCCGAGCCAGAGCTCGACCGAAGTCGGAGTGACGTTCTGGAACGCGAAGCGGTTGCCATCCGGCGACCACAGCGCGCCGCCCGGGCAGGCGCCCGCGGGCAACGCGACCTTGGTTTCCTTGCCGCCGGCGATGTCGACGAGGGTGAAGTCGGCGACGCAGGCGGGAATGCCGTAGCCGCCGGCGGTGTCGTGGCGGCTGCGGTTCTGCGGTTCGAGGCGCACGCCCGCGAGCTTGTAGTACGGCCGCGCCACGCGTTCGATCGACGGATAGGTCTGCGCCGTGGTCAGCAACAGGCGCCGGCCGGTGGGATCGACGTCGGGCGAGGGCGGCGGCGGCGCCTTCAGCACCTTCAGCAGTTCCGGCGGCGGCAGGTCGTAGCCGGCGAAGGCCGGCGCGGCGAACAGGATCGAAACGGCCGCGCATGCGATGGCCTTCGACCAGGAATTCCGCTGGATGCGGGTCATCGGTTTTCCCCATGGAAATGCTTTCCATGGACTCTACCCGGGCCAGGCCAGGCAAGGCCCCGGCCATTGGTCAGGGGGTCGCGTTACGCGTTCGCCCACAGGCCGCGGATCGCGGCGATGCCCTGCGCGCCATGCGCGCGCGCGGTCGCGATGTCGCTGTGGTCGAGCCCGCCGATGGCGTAGATCGGCAGGTCGCAGTCTTCGCGCAAGGCGGCGAATCCGTCCCAGCCCATGCCGGCGATGCCGGGATGGCTCGGCGTCGGCAGCACCGAACCAAGCACGACGAAATCGCAGCCCAGCGCCGCCGCGCGTTGCAGGTCGGCCGCGTCGTGGCAGGACGCCGCGAGCAATTTCCCGGGAACGCGCATCGTCTGCTCGAACGCGGGCAACTGGTCCGCGCGCAGATGCAGGCCGAGGCCGTGTTCGCGCGCGAGTTGCGCATTGCCGTTGACCAGCGCTTCCACGCCGGTTTCGCGGCACAACGCCGCGGCGTCCGCGACCAGCGCGCGCCAGCGCGTGGCGTCGATCCCGGGTGCGCGCAGTTGCACGCGACGCACGCCGGCTTCGATCGTTGCGCGCAATCCTTCCAGCCACGCGTCGCCGTCCGCGCCGGGCATGGGCGTCACGAGATATTCCGCCGGTTGCAGCAACGCGGCGACGACGGGGCGGTCGGCCGGCGGCATCGGGTAATCGGCCAGTTTGCGCGGCGGCACCCAGGCCAGCGCCTGTCCGTCGAGGCCGCGCGGCGTGCCGGACCACGATGCGATTTCGCGCACGTCCAGCCGCAGGCGCTTGTGCGGATAGCGTTGCGGCACGTCGATCAACTTCGCGCCGACCGTCGCCTCGATGCCGAGTTCCTCGCGCAGTTCGCGCGCGAGCCCGGCTTCCGGCGTTTCGCCGGGTTCGACCTTGCCGCCGGGGAATTCCCACGATCCGGACAGGTCGCGGCCTTCGGTGCGCCGCGCCAGCAGGACGCGCCCGCGTGCGTCGCGGATGACGCCGGCGACGACGTGTATCTGTTTCATCGATGCGCGACGCCTGATCGATTCCAAACCGATGCCGGAACCACGAACGCAGACAAGCCCCCCTTGGTAAGGGGGGCGCGCCGAAGGCGCGGGGGATTGGAAGAATGACCCGTGGGGACCCAAGTCCGCTTCGCGGACTTGGGAATGCGGCCCGATCCTGGATCGGGCTGCATTACGGGCAACTTGCTATGCAAGTTGCCCGTGGCAATGCTTGTACTTCTTCCCGCTCCCGCACGGGCACGGATCGTTGCGGCCGACCTTGGGCAGCGCGGACGCTTCGGACGCGACCTGCGCGGCTTCCTCGTCGGCACCGAAACCGCCTACGGCCGCATGCTGGAACTGCATCTGCTGCGCCTGCGCCGCGGCCTGCGCGCGTTCGGCGGCTTCCATCTGCGCGATCTCCGCCTCGCTGCGCAACTGCACACGCGCGAGCAGGGTCGTCACCTCGCGCTTGACCTTCTCGAGCATCTCCGAGAACAACTGGAACGCCTCGCTCTTGTATTCCTGCTTGGGCTGCTTCTGCGCGTAGCCGCGCAGGTGGATGCCCTGGCGCAGGTAATCCATGCGCGCGAGGTGGTCCTTCCAGTTCTGGTCGAGCACGTTGAGCATCAAGTGCTTCTCGAGCATGCGCATGGTCTCGCCGCCGATGCGCTGCTCCTTGTCGGCGAAGCCCTGCGCCACCGCGTCCTGCACGTGGTTGGCGATTTCCTCGGCGTCGACCTCGCTCTTCGCGGCGACCATCTCGCGCAACGGCAGTTGCAGCCCGAACTCGGAGGCGAGCTCGGACTCGAGGCCGGCGAGGTCCCATTGCTCGTCGATCGAATTCGGCGGCACGTAGCGTTCGACCAGCGCCGCGACCACGTCGCCGCGGATGCCGTCGATGTTGTCCTTGACGCTGTCGGCCTCGAGCAGTTCGTCGCGCTGCTGGTAGATGACCTTGCGCTGGTCGTTGTTGACGTCGTCGAAGTCGAGCAGGTTCTTGCGGATGTCGAAGTTGTGGGCCTCGACCTTGCGCTGCGCGTTGGCGATCTGCTTGGTGACCAGCGGCGACTCGATGATGTCGTCTTCCTTCAGGCCCATGCGCGCCATCACCCGCTGCACCCAGTCGGCGGCGAAGATGCGCATCAGGTTGTCCTCGAGGGACAGGTAGAAGCGCGAGGAACCCGGGTCGCCCTGGCGGCCGGAGCGGCCGCGCAGCTGGTTGTCGATGCGGCGCGATTCGTGGCGTTCGGTGCCGACGATGTGCAGGCCGCCCGCGGCCTTGACTTCGTCGTGGCGCTGCTGCCATTCGGACTTCAGGCGCGCGCGCGTCACTTCGTCGACCTCGCCCTGCGCCTCGAGTTCGGCCAGTTCCGATTCCAGCGAACCGCCGAGCACGATGTCGGTGCCGCGGCCGGCCATGTTGGTGGCGATGGTGACCGCGCCCGGGCGCCCGGCCTGGGCGACGATGTGCGCCTCGCGCTCGTGCTGCTTGGCGTTCAGCACCTCGTGCGCGATGCCGGCTTCGCGCAGCTGGTCGCTGAGCATTTCCGACACTTCGATGCTGGTGGTGCCGACCAGCACCGGCTGCCTGCGCGCGTGCGCGTCCTTGATCTCGTTCAGCACCGCGCGGTACTTGCCGTTGCGGTTGAGGAACACGAGGTCGGAATGGTCCTTGCGCACCATCGCGCGGTGGGTCGGGATCACCACCACTTCCAACCCGTAGATGCTCTGGAATTCGTAGGCTTCGGTGTCCGCGGTGCCGGTCATGCCCGACAGCTTGCCGTACATGCGGAACAGGTTCTGGAAGGTGATGCTGGCCAGGGTCTGGTTCTCGCGCTGCACCGGCACGCCTTCCTTCGCCTCCACCGCCTGGTGCAGGCCGTCGGACCAGCGCCGGCCGACCAGGGTGCGGCCGGTGAATTCGTCGACGATCACCACTTCGCCATCGCGCACGATGTAGTCCACGTCGCGCTGGTAGATGCCGTGCGCGCGCAGGCCGGCGTTGAGGTGGTGCACGACGTGGATGTTGTGCGGCGCGTACAGGGTGTCCTCGGCGTCGAGGATGCCGGCCCTGCGCAGCAGTTCCTCGGCGTGTTCCTGCCCGGCCTCGGACAGGTGCACCTGCTTCTGCTTCTCGTCGACCCAGTAGTCGCCCTCGCCTTCTTCTTCCTTCTGGCGCAGCAGCGAGGGAACGATGCGGTTGACCTTGATGTACAGCTCGGGCGATTCGTCGGCCGGGCCGGAGATGATCAGCGGCGTGCGCGCCTCGTCGATCAGGATCGAATCGACCTCGTCGACGATGGCGTAGTTCAACTTGCGCTGCACGCGGTCTTCCTTCGACAGCGCCATGTTGTCGCGCAGGTAGTCGAAGCCGAATTCGTTGTTGGTGCCGTAGGTGATGTCGGCGGCGTAGGCGGCGTGCTTGTCCGCGTGCGGCATGCCCGGGTAGACCACGCCGACCGACAGGCCCAGCCAGTTGTAGAGCCTGCCCATCCACGCGGCGTCGCGGCGCGCGAGGTAGTCGTTGACGGTGACCACGTGCACGCCCTTGCCCTCGAGCGCGTTGAGGTACACCGGCAGCGTCGCGACCAGGGTCTTGCCCTCGCCGGTGCGCATTTCGGCGATCTTGCCCATGTGCAGGACCATGCCGCCGATCAGTTGCACGTCGTAGTGGCGCATGCCGAGCACGCGCCTGGATGCCTCGCGGCAGACCGCGAAGGCCTCGGGCAGGATCTTGTCCAGCGATTCGCCATCGCGGATGCGTTGCTGGAATTCGGGGGTCCTGGCCTTGAGTTCGTCGTCGGACAGGGCCTGCAGCTTGGGTTCCAGCGCATTGACCTTGGCGACGATGCCGTCGAGCTTCTTCAGCAGGCGTTCGTTGCGGCTGCCGAAGACGCTGGTGAGCACACGATTGAGCATGGGAAACCGGTTCCGGGAAGATGGCCGCATCGCGGCGCGGGGACGAAGCCCCAGACGGCGACAGGGCGCATGGGCGCCCTGTCGATTGGGGGTGCGAATTGTAACGTGGGGGCGCTCGGACGCGACAAAAGTCCCGTCGACCGCCGCCCGTCAGCCGCGGCGATTGCCACCGCCGTTGAGCGCCAGGAACCGGCTCGGGTTCACCACGTGGCCGTTGTCCCACACCTCCAGGTGCACGTGCGCGCCGGTGGAGCGGCCGGTCGAGCCGGCCTTGGCGATCACGCTACCGACGTGCACCAGGTCGCCGACCCGCACCAGCAGGCGCGAGTTGTGCGCGTAGCGGGTGACGTAGCCGTTGCCGTGGTCGATCTCGACCACGTTGCCGTAGCCCGAGCGCACGCCGGCGAAGCTGACGACGCCGTCGGCCACCGCCATCACCGGATCGCCGGTGCGGGCCTTGAAGTCGATGCCCTTGTGGAATTCGCCGCCGCCGCCCATGGGATCGGCGCGACCGCCGAAACCGGAAGTGATGTAGCTGTTGGCGACCGGCATGCCCGAGGGCACCGCGTCCTGCTCGAGCTTGTGGCTGAACAGCAGCGATTCCAGCACCGAGAGCTGGTCGCCGGACTCGCGGAACTGCGCAGCCAACGTGGCGATACCGCGATCGAGTTCGCGCGAGGTGATGTCGTGCACCGGGCCGACGCCGCCCACCGGGACCGGCTTGTCGAAATCGAATTCGCCGTCGCCGAGCTGGCCGGCGCGGGTCAGGCGGTCGCCGAGCGCATTCAGCCGGTTGGCATCGGCCTGCAGTTCGCCCAGGCGCGCGGCCATGGCGTTGAGTTCGCGCTGCATCGCGGCCGACTGCGCCTTCTGCGTGGCCAGTTGCGATTGCAGCGAGGCCTGGCGCAGCGCACCGGCGCCGATGCTGAGGCCGAGCCCGAGCGCGAGCCCGGTGCCGAGCAGCGCGATGCGCGCGGCGAACGGGCGACGCGAAGCGAGCGCGCCGGCATCCGAGGCGAGGCGCGCGAAACGCTGGCGCTGCGAAGTGAGAATGCGGTGGAAAGCGTCCATCATGTGTCCATGTCGAAATCGGCAACCCGCAACCCGCGTGCCTCGACCTCCGTCGCGGCGCTGGACGCGCTGCTCGAAGGCCCCGGCGGCGATCCGATCCGTCGCGCGCTGTGGCTCGACGCCCTGGACCGGCAGTTGCGTCCCCGCCTGCCGCAGGCACTGGCCGCGCATGCGCGGCTGGGTAACGTGCACAACGGCAGGCTCGTCTATCTCGTCGATGCCCCGGCCTGGCATGCGCGACTGCGCCTGGCTGGCCCGGAACTGCTCGACGCTGCCCGTTCCATCGGGCTGGAGGTGTCCTCGCTCGTCGTGAAGACCAGCCACGCCGCGATGGCCGCGCCAACCGCGCCGCCAACCCGTCGCAAACCGGACCCCGTCGCCGCACGCAAGGCCGCGGCGGCGCTCGACCTGTGCCAGGCCGACCGGTCCGATCCCTCGAGGAAACCTTCCTGACCCGCCGGCGGACCGGAGGGGACGCGGCATGCTACCGGCCACCCCCTCCAGACGCGTTAACAGAAGGCTAGGCTTTCGCTAACCTGATGTTAATTTTTTGTAAAATTCGGGAAGGGTTCACATTCCCGGCTCGGTTTCAGGACTGCGGCACCGGCGCCATCGGTGGCATGTAGGCGACGGGTACCGGCGCATCCCCGGCATAGGTCGCTTCTTCCCAGCTTTCCCGTTCGGCGAGCAGGGCGCGCACCAGTTTGTTGTTGAGCGCGTGCCCCGACTTGAAGGCGACGTAGGCGCCGACGATCGGATGGCCCGCGAGGTACAGGTCGCCGACCGCGTCGAGGATCTTGTGGCGCACGAACTCGTCGGCGTAGCGCAGGCCATCCTCGTTCAACACCCGGTACTCATCGAGGACGATGGCGTTGTCCATCGAGCCGCCGAGGCCGAGGTTGCGCTCGCGCATGAACTCGAGGTCGCGCATGAAACCGAAGGTGCGTGCGCGGCTGACTTCCTTGACGTAGGTCGTGGTCGAGAAATCCACCACCGCGCGCGAGGCCGAGGCCGGGATCGCCGGGTGGTCGAACTGCACGGTGAAGTCGAGCTTGAAACCATCGTAGGGTTCGAAGCGCGCGATCTTGTCGCCGTCGCGCACTTCCACCGGCCGGGTGATGCGGATGAAGCGCTTGGGCGCGTCCTGTTCGACGACGCCCGCCGATTGCAACAGGAACACGAACGGCCCGGAGGAGCCGTCCATGATCGGCACTTCCGGCGCGGACAGCTCGATGCTGGCGTTGTCGATGCCCAGGCCGGCGAGCGCCGACAGCAGGTGTTCGACCGTCATCACCGAGCCTGCGCCGCGCGACAGGCCGGTGCACAGCATGGTCTCGGTCACGAGGTCGGCACGCGCCGGGATTTCGACTTCCGGATCGAGGTCGGTGCGGCGGAACACGATGCCATGGTCGACCGGCGCCGGGCGCATGGTCATGTACACCTTTTCCCCGCTGTGCAATCCCACGCCAGTGGCGCGGATCACATTGCGGAGGGTGCGTTGCAGCGGCATGCGGCGGGTCCGTCGGGGGCCGCGCGCAGCGCGCACGGCGGGAAACGCGGGGAGGTTAGCACGCGGATCGATGAACCTGAACGCACTGGCGCGCGTGGCGTTGACGGAGAAACGACCGGTCGACGAGCGACCGGTCCAGGAATCCCGCCGGGCTGGCGACCCGGCGGGAAGGACATGGCGTTCACCGAAAACCGACGCGGGACAAAGCCCCTCATCCGCCTTCGGCACCTTCTCCCCGCGTGCGGGGAGAAGGAAAAAACCTCAATCGGCCTGACGACGCAAGAACGCCGGGATGTCGAGGTAGTTGCCGTCGCCACCGAAGTCCGCGACCGCCGGGGTCGACGACGGCTCCGCGCCACGGCCGCGCAGGTTGGCTGCGATGCCGGCGTTCGGGCGGAACGGATCGGCGACCTCGTCGATCATCATGCCGGTGGTGCCGTCGCGCTTGCCCTGGCTGCGAACCAGTTCCACCTGCGGGCGGCGCTGGGTGGTGAAGCCATTGTCGAAATCGCGCGTCGGCAAGGCCTGGCGCGACACCGCGCGATTGAGACCGGTCGCGACCACGGTCACCTTCACTTCGTCCTGCATGTCCGGATCGAGCACGGTGCCGATGACGACGGTCGCGTCTTCCGAGGCGAAGTTCTCGATGGTGCGGCCCACTTCGTCGAACTCGGCCATGGTGAAGTCCGGGCCGGCGGTGATGTTGACCAGGATGCCGTTCGCGCCCGAGAGGTTCACGTCGTCGAGCAGCGGGTTCTGGATCGCGCTTTCCGCCGCGGCCTGCGCGCGGTCGTCGCCGCGGGCGGTGCCGGTGCCCATCATCGCCAGGCCCATCTCGGCCATGACCGTGCGCACGTCGGCGAAGTCGACGTTGATCAGGCCCGGGCGCACGATCAGGTCGGCGATGCCCTGCACCGCGCCCTGCAGCACGTCGTTGGCGGCGCGGAAGGCCTGGATCATGGTCGCATTGCGGCCGAGCACGGTGATCAGTTTCTCGTTCGGGATCGTGATCAGCGAATCGCAGTGCTGGCTCAGTTCCTCGATGCCCTTCAGTGCCACCTGCATGCGCCGGCGGCCTTCGAACGGGAACGGCTTGGTGACGACCGCAACGGTGAGGATGCCCATTTCCTTCGCGAGCTGCGCCACGACCGGCGCCGCACCGGTGCCAGTGCCGCCGCCCATGCCGGCGGTGATGAACACCATGTCCGCACCCTGCAGCGCGTCCATGATGCGTTCGCGGTCCTCGAGCGCGGCCTGGCGGCCGACTTCCGGATTCGCGCCCGCGCCCAGGCCCTTGGTGACGTTGCTGCCGAGCTGCAGCTGCAGCTTCGCGCCGCAGTTCTTGATCGCCTGCGCGTCGGTGTTGGCGGTGATGAATTCCACCCCGTCCACGCTGCTGTTGACCATGTGCGCGACCGCGTTGCCGCCGCCGCCACCCACGCCGACCACTTTGATGACCGCGTTCGGGGCCATCTTTTCAACCAGTTCGAAATGCGCCATGACCATGTCCTCCGTTGTTATGTATTGCTGGGTAATGTGTTGCGTGAATCGGTGCCGCCAGTTCGTGGTTGATCGTTGGTGAAAGCTGTCGGCGGCTACGAACTACGAACCACCAACTACCAACTCGTCTTCAAAATTCGCCGCGGTACCACTCCTTCAACCTATTGAAGAGGCTGCCGGCGCGACCGGTCGGGATCACCGGCCGGCGCGGATGCTCGATCTGGCTGCCCATCAGCAACAGGCCGACGCCGGTGGCGTGCACCGGGTTGTTGACCACTTCGCCGAGGCCGGTGACGTGCTGCGGAATGCCCACGCGCACCGGCATCTGCAGCATTTCCTCGGCAAGTTCGACCACGCCTTCCATCTTCGAAGCGCCGCCGGTCAGCACCATGCCGGCGCGGACCAGTTCCTCGAAGCCGCTGCGGCGCAGTTCCGCCTGCACCATCTCGAAGATTTCCTCGTAACGACCCTGCACCGCCTGCGCCAGCGCGTGGCGTGGCAGGCGGCGCGGCGGGCGATCGCCCACGCTCGGCACCTGGATCGATTCTTCCGCCGTCGCCATCTGCGCCAGCGCGCAGGCGTAGCGCACCTTGATCTGCTCGGCTTCCGGCGTCGGCGTGCGCAGCATGTGCGCGATGTCGTTGGTGACATGGTCGCCGGCGATGGGCAGCGAGGCGGTGTGGCAGATCGCGCCCTGCACGAACACCGCGAGGTCGGTGGTGCCGGCGCCGATGTCGACCAGCACCACGCCGAGTTCGCGCTCGTCGCCGGTCAGCACCGCGGTCGCGGAGGCGAGCGGCGCCAGGATCAGGTCGTCGACCTGCAGGCCGCAACGCTGCACGCACTTGCTGATGTTGGCCGCGGCCGACTGCGCGCAGACCACGAGGTGCGCATGCACTTCCAGGCGCACGCCGGTCATGCCGACCGGGTTGCGGATGCCTTCCTGCGAGTCGTCGAGCACGTATTCGCGCGGGATCGCGTGCAGGATCTTCTGGTCGGCCGGGATCGCCACCGCCTTCGCAGCGTCCAGCACGCGGTCGAGGTCGGCCCAGGTCACTTCGCCCTCGCGGATCGGCACGATGCCGGG
Organism: Lysobacter lycopersici; assembly: GCF_007556775.1. GTDB lineage: Bacteria > Pseudomonadota > Gammaproteobacteria > Xanthomonadales > Xanthomonadaceae > Pseudoluteimonas > Pseudoluteimonas lycopersici. The sequence goes on along the minus strand of NZ_CP041742.1, from coordinate 2,372,727 downwards.
CGAGTTCTTGCACTGCACGTGGTTGCCGGAAATCGACGCATACACGCTGCGGATTTCGCAACCGGCCATCAGCTCGGCTTCCTCTACCGCGCGCTGGATCGACTGCACGGTCGATTCGATGTCCACCACCACGCCGCGCTTGAGCCCGCGCGATTCGTGGGTGCCGATGCCGATCACTTCGATCGGGTTGCCCGGTGCGTACTCGCCAACCAGCGCCACCACCTTGGAGGTGCCGATGTCGAGCCCGACGATGAGGGCCTTGTCGCCTTTGCGGTTCATGAGAATGCCTGTAACGAATGCGTTGTGTGCATGGAACGGAAAGCGGTGGGCGATGAGCGGTAAGCGGTGGCGATCGCGATGTTCCGCTCACCGCTGACCGCTCCCCCGCTCGCGGGCGGCGCGCCCCAGCTCAATGCGAATCCGTTCGTGTAGCGGAGATCCGCGCGTTGCAGCGGTAGTTGCTTCTGCGAAAGCAGTTGCGGCAGCAAGCCGGCGAAACGGGTCAGGCGCAGGCGCGCCTCGCGGCTGCCGATCTCGACTTCCGCACCGCTGGACAGCGTCAGCGACCAGCTGCCGCGTGCGTCGAGTTCCAGCGACCGCACGGTGAATCCGGTGGGCGCGAACAGTTCGCGCGATTCGTTGTACATCGCGACCACGTCGGCGACGCGTGCGTCCGGGCCGTCGAGCAGCGGCAGGTTCGCCGGCGGCTTCACGTTCGCCGCGGGGAACAGTTCGCCTTCCTCCGACAGCAGGCGGTCGTCGCCCCAGCGCGCGAACGGCCGGTGTTCGACCACGCGCACTTCCAGCACGTCGGGCCAGCGCTTGTGCACTTCCGCGCGTTCCACCCACGGCACCGCCGCGACCGCGGCCTGCGCATCGGAGAGGCGTACGGCGAAGAAACCCTGGCGTGCGTACGGCAGCAGCGCCGCGCGCACCGCCGCCGGATCCACGCGTTCGACATGGCCCTGCAAACGCAGCGTCCTGAGCGGCCAGCGCTCGGCGCCGATCCAGCCTTCGACCAGCGCCACCACTGGCAGCGCGACCAGCGCCACCGCGAGCAGCCATGCCAGCGCGCGCAGCAGGCCGCTCATGCGCGCGCCCCTAGCGTCTGTTCGAGGATGCGCCAGCACAGTTCGTCGAATTCCACGCCGACGGTGCGCGCCGACTTCGGCACCAGCGAGTGGCTGGTCATGCCGGGCGCGGTGTTGACCTCGAGCAGTTGCAACGCGCCGTTGCGGTCGCGCATCACGTCGACGCGTCCCCAGCCGCTGCAGCCGGCGGCGCGGAACGCGTCCAGCGCGAGCGCGCGGATCGCGTCTTCCTGCGCGCCTTCGAGCCCGGGACACAGGTATTGCGTGTCGTCGGCGAGGTACTTGGCGTTGTAGTCGTACCAACCCTGCTTCGGCACGATCCGGATCGAGGGCAACGCGACGTCGCCGAGCACCGGTACGGTCAGCTCGTCGCCGACGACCATCTGTTCCATCAGCATCTCGCCGCCGTATTGCGTCGCGACGCGGATCGCTTCGTCGATGCCGGGCTCGTCGACGACGCGGGCGACGCCGACGCTGGAGCCTTCGCTCGAGGGTTTCACGAACACCGGCAGGCCGAGACGCAGCGCCGCGGCACGCACATCGGCGCCAACCGCGAGGCGTTCGAACCGTGGCGTCGGCAGGCCCGCGCTCATCCACACCTGCTTGGTGCGGATCTTGTCCATGCTCAACGCGCAACCGAGCACGCCGGAGCCCGTGTACGGCACTTCCAGCGCGTCGAGCAGGCCCTGCAGCACGCCGTCCTCGCCGCCGCCCTTGTTGCCGTGCAGGATGTTGAACACGCGATCGAACTTGCCGTGCACCAGCGCATCGACCAGCGCCGGGATGCCGTCCACCGCATGCGCATCCACGCCGCGCGACTGCAGCGCTTCGAGCACGTTGCGGCCGGAATCGAGCGAGACCTCGCGTTCGCTCGAGGTGCCGCCCATCAGCACGGCGACGCGGCCGAACACCTTCGCATCGTTCGTGCGCATCGGCGGGAAGGAACTCATGCGCCCTCCCCCGTGAAACCATTGGCGGCAAGCGCCTGCGCCGCGGCGCCGATGTCGCCGGCGCCCATCAGCAGCACCAGGTCGCCGTCGCGCAACACGCCCGGCAACACCGAGGCGAGTTCCGCGGCGGAATTCACCACCACCGGATCGACGCGGCCGCGGGTGCGGATGGCGCGCGCCAGCGATTTCGCGTCGGCGCCGGCGATCGGCGCCTCGCCCGCCGGATAGACCTCGGTCAGCACCAGTGCGTCGACTTCCGACAACACCGCGGCGAAATCGTCGAACAGGTCGCGGGTGCGCGAATAGCGGTGCGGCTGGAACGCAACCACGAGCCGACGCTGCGGCCAGCCGCCGCGTGCGGCAGCGAACACCGCGGCGAGTTCGCGCGGATGGTGGCCGTAGTCGTCCACCAGCGTCGCGGTACCGCCGCGCGGCAGCTTCGCGTCCGCGAGCACGTTGAAGCGGCGGCCGATGCCGGCGAAGTTTCGGAACGCGTTCGCGATCCTGTCCGGCGCAACACCGAGTTGCCAGCCGACCGCGGCCGCAGCCAACGCGTTCTGCACATTGTGCAGGCCGGGCAGCGCGAGCTCGACTTCGGTGCGCGAACCGTCCGGCAGGCACAGTTCGAACTGCATGGTCGCGCCGGACTGGCGCACGTGTTCCGCGCGCACGTCGGCTTCGGGCGACAGACCGTAGGTGGTGACGTGGCGCGGCACGTTCGCGGCCAGCTTCGCCACTTCCGCATCGTCGATGCACAGCACCGCGAGTCCGTAGAACGGCAGCCGGTGCAGGAATTCGGAGAACGCGGCCTGCACGCGCGCGAAATCGCCGCCGTAGTTCTCGAGGTGGTCGGCGTCGATGTTGGTGACGATCGCAACCAGCGGATACAGGCGCAGGAAGCTGCCGTCGCTTTCGTCGGCCTCGGCGACCAGCCATTGCCCGCCGCCGAGGCGCGCGTTCGCGCCGGCGGCGAGCAACTGTCCGCCGATGACGAAGGTCGGATCGAGCCCGCCTTCGCCGAGCACGCTTGCGGTGAGCGAGGTCGTGGTGGTTTTTCCGTGGGTGCCGGCGATCGCGATGCCGCGGCGGAAGCGCATCAGTTCCGCGAGCATTTCCGCGCGCGGCACGATCGGGATGCGCTGCGCGCGCGCTTCCATCAGTTCCGGGTTGTCGGGCTTGATCGCGCTGGAGACGACGATGCAGTCGGCGCCGAGTACGTTCGCGGCGGCGTGGCCGCGCAGCACACGCGCGCCGAGCGCGGCGAGGCGCTTCGTTGCCGCGTTGTCGGCGTTGTCGGAACCGGAGACTTCGTAGCCGAGCGTGCACAGCACTTCCGCGATGCCGCTCATGCCGGCGCCGCCGATGCCGACGAAATGCACGCGGCGATGCTGGCTGGCGAGGTCGCCTTGGTGCTGCAAACGACCGTGCAGGTTGCGTTTCATGCGGCCTCCTGCAACACGATCTCGGCGACCTTTTCCGCCGCATCCGGCAATGCGATGGAACGCGCGGCTTCGGCCATGGCGAGGCGGCGTTGCGGATCGGCGGCCAGATCGCGCAACGCGCCCGCGAGCCTGTCCGCGAGCTGCGCGTCCTGCGCGAACAGCAGCGCGGCGCCGCGTTCGACCAGGTATTCCGCGTTGCGGGTCTGGTGGTCGTCCACCGCCTGCGGGAACGGCACCAGCACGCTGCCCACGCCCACTGCGCAGAGTTCGGCCAACGTCAACGCACCCGCGCGGCAGACCACGAGGTCGGCCCAGGCGTAGGCCGCGGCCATGTCGGCGATGAACGGTTCCACCGATGCGGTGATGCCGGCATCGGCATACGCGCGACGCGCGTCGTCGAGCATCTTTTCGCCGCACTGGTGGCGGATTTCAAAGGCAGCCCCGTCGTCATTGATTAGTTCGAACACCTCGAATGCTTGCGGCACCGCCGCGTTCAATGCACGCGCCCCCTGGCTGCCGCCGAGCACCAGCAGTCGCACCGCACCGCTGCGTCCGGCGAAACGCTGTGCCGGCGGCGCGACCGCCGCGATTTCGCTGCGCACCGGATTGCCCACGACTTCCTCGCGGGCGAAGGTCTGCGGGAAACCGACCAGCACCCGTCGCGCGAACTTCGACAGCACGCGATTGGTCAGCCCCGGCGCGCGGTTCTGTTCGTGCACCAGCAGCGGCAGGCCGGCGAGGCGCGCGGCGATGCCGCCCGGCCCCGAGGCATAGCCACCGAAACTCAACACCGCGCGCGGTTGCTTCGCGCGCAGCACGCGCGCCGCGGCACGCACCGCCGCGAGCACGCGAATCGGCGCACCGAGCAGCGTGGCGATGCCCTTGCCGCGCAAGCCCTTGACCGCGATGGTTTCGAGTTCGATGCCGTGCTGCGGAACCAGCCGCGTTTCCATCGCGCCATCGGCACCGAGCCACGCAACGGGAACGCCACGCGCGCGCAATGCCGCGGCCACGGCGAGGCCGGGGAAGATGTGCCCGCCGGTGCCGCCGGCGAGGATGATGACTGGAGCCGAATCGCCAAGGCGATTCGTCGCGGGCGCGTTCCCGCTCATGCGCCCTTCCTCACGCCGAGCGTGGGTTCGATCCGCGGGCGCAGGCGGCTGGTGCCGCGCACCGGCGCGACATCCGCCGGCGCGGGCTGCGCGGTCGGCGGAGTGCCGGCGGAAACGCGCTGTGCTTCGCCGCGCAGCAGCGCGACCTGGCGCTGCGCGCGTTCGTATTCGTAGGAGACGCGCAGCAGCAGGCCGAGCGCGACGCAGGTCATCAGCACGCTGGAGCCGCCGGAGGAAATCAGCGGCAGCGTGAGGCCCTTGGTCGGCAGCAGACCGAAGTTCACGCCGATCGAGACGAAGCTCTGCAGGCTCATCCACAGCGCGATGCCGAACGCAATGTAGCCGGCGAAATGGCGCCGCATCTCCACGCACTTGTAGCCGACCCAGAACGCGCGGCCGGCAAGCAGCGCGTACATCGCCACGACCAGGCACACGCCGAAGAAGCCGAGTTCCTCGGCGATCACCGCCATGATGAAGTCGGTGTGCGCCTCGGGCAGGTACGACAGCTTCTGCACCGAACCACCGAGGCCCACGCCCCAGAATTCGCCGCGCCCCACCGCCATCAGCGCATTGGTGAGCTGGTAGCCGCTGTCGAACGGATCCGACCACGGGTTCCAGAACGAGGTGAAGCGGCGGATGCGATAGGGTTCGGCGATGGCGATCGCGGCGAGGATCGGCAGGCCGATCACCACCGGCGCCGCCATCTTCGGCAGGTGCACGCCGCCGAGGATCAGCATGCCGGCGGTGATCGCGAGGATCAGCGACAGCGAACCGAAGTCCGGCTGCAGGATCAGCAACGCGACCATGCCCGCGGCGACGCCGAGCGGCTTCAGCATCGCGCCCCAGGTCGCGTTGACCTCGTCGCGGAAGCGCACGAGGTAGCTCGACAGCCACACGATGTACATCACCTTCACCGCTTCCACCACCTGGAAACGCAGCACGACCAGGTTCACCCAGCGCTTGGCGCCGTTGACGCGCACGCCCAGCCCCGGCACGAACACCAGCAGCAGCAGCGCGAAGCAGGCGAGCAGCAGCAGCTGGTTGTACTTCTCGATGAACTTGAGCTCGGTGCGCATCGCCACCATCGCCAGCGCGACGCCGCCGGCGAGGAACATCAGGTGCTTCTCAAGGAAGTAGAACGGCCCGACATGCAGCCCCTCGCCGATGGCGATGGAACTGGACGCCACCATCACCACGCCGAAGCAGGCCAGCGCGATGGACACGCCCAGCAGCCACGGATCGAAGCGCCCTTCGATCGCATCCAGTCGCGTTGCCTGGCGGATTTCTTCCATCAGCGCACCTTCAGCGTGGCGAGGCCGACGAGGACGAGCACGACGCTGATGATCCAGAAGCGCACGATCACGCGCGGCTCCGGCCAGCCCTTGAGTTCGAAGTGGTGGTGGATCGGCGCCATCCGGAACACGCGCTTGCCGGTGAGCTTGAACGACGCCACCTGGATCATCACCGACAGCGTTTCGATGACGAAGATGCCGCCCATGATCACCAGCACCAGTTCCTGGCGCACGATCACCGCGACGGTGCCGAGCACCGCGCCCAGCGCGAGCGCGCCGATGTCGCCCATGAACACCATCGCCGGATAGGTGTTGAACCACAGGAAGCCGAGGCCAGCGCCGGCGATGGCCGCGCAGATCACCACCAGTTCGCCCGCGCCCGGCACCTGCGGGATCTGTAGGTACTTGGAGAACTCGGCGTGGCCCGATGCATAGGCGAAGATGCCGAGCGCGCAGGCAACCAGCACCGCGGGCATGATCGCGAGGCCGTCGAGGCCGTCGGTGAGGTTCACCGCGTTGGAGAAGCCGACGATCCAGAAATAGGCGATGGCGACGAAACCGATACCGGCCAGCGGCAGCGCCACCGACTTGAACAGCGGCACGTAGAACGTGGTCGCCGCCGGCACGTCGGCGTAGGCGTAGAGGTAGATGCCCGCGGCGAGCCCGAGCAGCGACTGGAAGAAATACTTCCAGCGCGACTTCATCCCGTTCGGGTCGCGCTTGACGATCTTCACCCAATCGTCGTACCAGCCGATCGCGCCGAAACCGATCATCACCGCGAGCACGACCCACACGTACTTGTTGCGCAGGTCGGCCCACAACAGCACCGAGGCCAGCACCGTCATCAAGATCAGCGCGCCGCCCATGGTCGGCGTGCCGGCCTTGGTGAAGTGCGTCTGCGGGCCGTCGGTGCGGATCGGCTGGCCCTTGAATTCGGCCAGCTTTCGGATCATGGCCGGGCCCCACCACAACGACAGCGCGAGCGCGGTGAGCGCGCTGAGGATGCCGCGGAAGGTGAGGTAGTTGAACAGCCCGAACAGGCGCTGCAACTGTTCCAGCCAACGGGTCAATTCAAGCAGCATGCTTCGATCCCCCATCGAGCAGGGCCGCGACGACGCGGTCCATCGCGCTGCCGCGCGAGCCTTTCACCAGGATCCGCACGTCGCCGCGCAAGTCGGCGCGAAGCGCTTCCGAAAGCGCTGCGTGCGAATCGAAATGGCGCGCCCCCGCGCCGAATGCCTGCACCGTCGCTGCGCTCAGTTCGCCGAGCGCGTACAGCCGCGCGATGCCGGCCGCTTTCGCGCGACGGCCGGCCGCGGCGTGCAACGCGCGCGCGTCATCGCCGAGCTCGCGCATGTCGCCGAGCACCAGCCAGCCCTCGCCGCCCGCGGCCGCGAGCGTGTCGATGGCGGCATCGAGCGAACCGGGATTGGCGTTGTAGCTGTCGTCGATCAGCAGCGCCCCGTTGCCGAGGCGATGGCGCACGAGGCGGCCTGCAACGGCACGCGCTTCCTCGAGCCCGGCGCGGATCGCTTCGAGCGAAACGCCGGCGCCCAGCGCCATCGACGACGCAGCCAGGGCATTGCGCACGTTATGGCGGCCGGCGAGCGCGAGCTGCACGGAGATTTCGCCGACGGGCGTGGCCATGGCGAAACGCGACCCTTCCGCGTCGGCGACGATGCCGCGCGCGGTGACGTCGGCGCTAGTGTCGAGACCGAAACGGAGAACGCGCCGGCCTTTCGCACGTTCCAGGAAATAAGGCGCGAACGCATCGTCGGCATTGACCACCGCGACGCCGTCCGCCGGCAACGCGTCATAGATCGCGGCCTTGGTGTCGGCGACGCCGAGCAGGCTGCCCATGCGCTCGAGGTGCGCGGCCGCGATGTTGTTGACCAGCGCGACGTCGGGTCGAACGATGCCTGTCAGGTAGGCGATATCGCCGGGCTTGCCCGCCCCCATCTCGTACACCGCGAAATCGGCGTCGTCGGGCGCGTCGATCACCGCCAGCGGCAGGCCGATTTCGTTGTTGCGGTTGCCTGGATTCGCGTACGCATTGCCCGCGTGCGCGAGGATCGCCAGCAGCAGCGACTTCACGCTTGTCTTGCCGTTGCTGCCGGTGACCGCAAGCACTTTTGTCTTGCGTTGCGCCTGCAGCGCATTGGCGAATGCGCCCAGCGCGCGCTCGGTATCCGCGACGACGATTTGCGGAAGGTCGATTTCAAGCGCGCGCGAGACGAGTGCGGCAGCGACTGCTTTTGTGGGAGCGGGTTGGACAGCCATTCGGCTGTCGGAAGCATCAGCCGCGACAGGCTTCTCTTCGGATTTCGTCGGGGCTGAAGCCCCTCCCACGAATGCCGACAACGCATCGTGACCGTCGAAGTTTTCGCCTTTCAGCGCGACGAACAGCACGCGGCGGCCCTCGGCGGCGAGCGTGCGGGTGTCGGTCGACACCGCGTCGATTTCGGCGTCGTCGCCGTGCAGGCGTCCGCCGCACCACTGCGCGACCTGCGCGAGCCGGACCGGCTTCATGCGCGACGCTCCAGTGCCGCCTTCGCGATCGCGGTGTCGTCGAACGGATGGCGCACGCCGGCGACTTCCTGGTAGGGCTCATGGCCCTTGCCGGCGACGAGCACGATGTCGTCGGCGTTCGCGGCATCGACCGCGAGGCCGATCGCGCGCGCGCGGTCGCGTTCGACGATCACGCGCGAGGCATCGGCGAAGCCGCGCAGGATGTCGGCGACGATGGCATCGCCGTCCTCGCCCCGCGGATTGTCGTCGGTAACGATCACGCCGTCGGCCAGGCGTTCGGCGATCGCCGCCATCTGCGGGCGCTTGCCGGCGTCGCGTTCGCCGCCGCAGCCGAACACGCACAGCAGGCGGCCGTGCGCGTGTGCGCGCAGCGAGGACAACGCCTGTTCCAGCGCATCGGGCGTGTGTGCGTAGTCGACGACGACCACCGGCCGGCCGTTGCCGCCGAGGCGGTTCATGCGGCCGTGGATCGGCTGCAGCTTCGACAACAGTGAAGCGATTGCGTCCGACGCGGCGCCGAACGCATGGAGCACGCCGGCGACGGCAAGCAGGTTGTCGGCGTTGAAACGGCCAAGCAGCGGCGAGGCGACGCGGTGGCGCACGCCATCGACCACGAAGTCGAAACCGATGCCGTTGCCGTCGAGCCTGAGGTTTTCCGCGCGGATGGCCGCATCGTCGCGGCCGGCGGCGCTGACGCCGATGCCGCGCACCGATGCAGGAAGCGAAGCGAACAGCTCGCGCCCGAACGCATCGTCGAGGTTCAGCACCGCGGCGCGCAACCCGGGCCAGGCGAACAGCTTCGCCTTCGCGGACGCGTAGGCGTCCATGTCGCCGTGGTAGTCGAGATGGTCGCGGGTGAGGTTGGTGAACGCCGCGACTTCGAAACGCACGTGGTCGGTGCGGCCCTGGTCCAGCGCGTGCGAACTCACTTCCATCGCCACCGCGTCGGCGCCGGCATCGCGCAGGTTCGCGAGCAATGCGTGCACCTGCAGCACCAGCGGCGTGGTGAAGCCGGTCGGCACCGCTTCGCCGTATAGGCCCGCGCCGAGCGTGCCGATGGTGCCCGCGCGCCGGCCCTGCAGCGTCCACGCCTGCGCCAGCAACTGCACGGTCGAAGTCTTGCCGTTGGTGCCGGTGACGCCGACCACGCTCATCGCCCGCGAAGGCTCGCCGTGGAAGCGATCGGCCATTTCGCCCATGCGCGAAACGAGGTTTGGAACGACGATCGCATCGGCGGGTACCGCGATGTTCGCGGGCGCCGGCGGTTCGAACAGGATCGCGCTGGCGCCGGCGGCGCGCGCCTGCGCGGCGAAATTGAGGCCGTGCGTGGACGGCACTTCCTGCCGCGCCGGCAGCACCGCGACGAAGGCATCGCCCGGGTGCACCTGGCGACTGTCCTGCACCAAGCCGGTGACCACCAGCTCGGCGGGAATGCCGGCGACGTCCGGCAGCAGTTCGGCGAGCAGCATCGCGCGGCTCATGGCGTCACCGCCTGCACATCGTCGTTGCTCGGCTCGCCGTCCGCGCGATCGCCCGTGGCGACGTTCGCGAACGTGGGCGCGGGCTTGCCGCCGCGCGCCTTCGCTTCCGTCGCGGCTTGCGCGGCGAGCCATGCATCGATGTCGTCCGGCGGCACGTCCATCAACCGCAGCGCGCCTTCCATCACGTTGTGGAAGACCGGGCCCGCGACCAGGCCGCCGTAGTACGAACCCCGGGTCGGGTCGTAGATCACCACCGCCATCGCGAAGCGCGGATTGTCCACCGGCACCACGCCGGCGAAGAACGACGTGTACTTGCGCGTATATCCCCCGGGCCCGGCGATGCGCGAGGTACCGGTCTTGCCGGCGACGTGGTAACCGAGGATCGCGGCCTGGGTGGCGGTGCCGCCTGGCTCGGTCACCGTCTGCATCATCTTCATCACCTCGCCCGCGATCTTCGGGTCGAGGAGTTGCTTCGGCTCGTTGCGTTCCCCCTTGACGAAGGTCGGCTCGATCGCGCGCCCGCCATTGGCGATGGCCGCGTACGCACGCGCGACCTGCAGCGGCGTGACGGAGAGCCCGTAGCCGTACGACATGGTCTGCTTGCTGGTTCCGCTCCAGCGCGCCGGCACGGGGAGCGAACCCGGCGACTCCCCCGGGAACCCGCTGTGCGTGCTCGTGCCGTAACCCATCTTGTGGAAGAAGTCGTAGAACTGCTGGTCGCTCAGGCGCCGCGCGATCAGCGACGCGCCCACGTTCGAGCTCTTGCGGATCACGCCGGTGGTGTCGAGCGTGCCGTAGTTGTGGGTGTCGGTGGTGCGGTATTTGCCGTTCGGAATCCAGCCCGGGCTGGTGTTGAACAGCGTGTGCGGGGTGATCACGTTCGCTTCCAGCGCCGCGGCCACGGTCAGCGGCTTCGCGGTCGAACCCGGCTCGAACGTGTCGGTCACCGCGCGGTTGCGGTGCGCGTCGCGGTTGCCGGTTTCCACCGCGTTCGGGTTGAACGAGGGCACGTTCGCCATCGCCAGCACTTCGCCGGTGGCGATGTCGAGCACCACCGCAGAACCGCTGCTCGCGCCGCTTTCCAGCAGTTGTCGCTTGAGTTCGCGATAGGTGAGGTACTGGATGCGCCGGTCGATGCTGAGGGTCAGGTCCTTGCCCGGCGTCGCCGGCTGCACCAGGTCCACGTTCTCGACGATGCGCCCGCGGCGGTCGCGGATCACCTTCTCCAGGCCGGGCTTGCCGCGCAGCCAGTCGTCGAACGCCAGCTCCACGCCCTCCTGGCCTTCGTCGTCGATGTTGGTGAAGCCGAGCACGTGCGCCAGCGCATCGCCTTGCGGGTAGAAGCGCCGGAATTCGCGCTGCGAGAACACGCCGGGGACGTCGAGCGCGAGGATGCGCTTGGCCACCGCCGGGTTCATGCGCCGCTGCAGCCACATGAATTCCTTGTCCGAACGCTGCAGGACCTTGCGCGTCAGGTAGTCGGCCGGCACGCCGAGCGCGCGCGCGAGTTCCGGCAGGCGGTCGGGATTGCGCGACAGTTCCTGCGGGTTCGCCCAGATCGATTCGACCGGCGTCGACACCGCAAGCGGCTCGCCGTTGCGGTCGGTGATCATGCCGCGCGTGGTCGGGATCTCGAGTTCGCGCAGGAAACGCTCGTCGCCCTGCTTGCGGTAGAACTCGTTGTCGACCAGTTGCAGGTCGACCGCGCGCCCGATCAGCGCCAGCGAACACAGGCCGAGCCCGCCGCAGACCAGCGCGAGCCGGCCACGGAGGTTGAAGGCCCCGCGCTGCGGGCGCGGGCGCACCGGGGTCGCCGTGCGCGCGGGATTCTGCTTTTGCTGGCGCCTGGCGAAGATATTCTTCGGGAACATGTTCATGGGCGCACCACCTCGATCTCCGCGCCCTCTGGGAACTTCATCCCGAGTTTCGTGCGCGCGATCTGGTCGACGCGGTTGCTTTCCGCCCAGGTCGCCTGCTCCAGCTGCAAGCGGCCGAAATCGATGTTCAATTCGTCGCGGTCGTGGGTCTCCCGGTCGAGCGCGACGAACAGTTGGCGATGCTCGTGGCGCGCGTAGACCACGCCGATCGCGCTCGCGACGTTCGCCGCCAACAACACCGCGAGCAGGGCATGGCCCGCGTTCATGCGGCGATCTCCGCCGGCAGGCGTTCGGCGATGCGCAACACCGCGCTGCGCGCGCGCGGATTCGTCGCGGTTTCGGCTTCGTCCGCGCGTTGCGCGCCATCGACCATGCGCAGGGTCGGGACGAAGGCGATTTCCACCGGCATCCGCCGGTTCGCCGGCGGCGCCTTCGCATGCCTGGCCATGAACTGCTTGACGATGCGGTCTTCCAGCGAATGGAAGCTGATCACCGCCAGCCGCCCGCCGGCCTTGAGCCTTGCGTGCGCGGCTTCCAGCCCGGCTTCGAGGTCGGCAAGCTCGCGGTTGATGAAGATGCGGATCGCCTGGAACGAACGCGTGGCCGGATGAATCTTGTCGCCGCCGCGCGGCATCACCGAAGCGATGAGGTCGGCGAGTTGCGCGGTGCGCAGCAAGGGCGTTTCGACGCGACGCGCGACGATCGTCCGGGCGATGCGCCGCGATTGGCGCTCCTCGCCGTAGGTCCAGAGCACGTCGGCGATGTCCTTGTCGGACGCACGCGCCAGCCATTCGGCCGCGCTTTCGCCGGACTCCGGATCCATGCGCATGTCCAGCGGGCCGTCCTTGCCGAAGCTGAAGCCGCGTTCGGCCACGTCGAGCTGCGGGGACGAAACGCCGAGGTCGAGCAGCACGCCGTCGAGGCCCGCGTCGGTCGCGCTCCAGCGCGCAAGGTCGGCGAAGCTGCCACGATGGATCGCGACGCGCGCATCGCCGCCGAACTCGCGGCCGGCCACGGCGATCGCCTCGGGATCCTTGTCCATCAGCAGCAACCGGCCTCCCGGCCCCAAGCGTTGCAGCACGCCCCGCGCATGCCCGCCGCGTCCGAACGTGCCATCGAGGTAAGTCCCATCCGCTTTCACCGCCAGGCCCTCCATGACCTGCGCGAACAACACCGGTACGTGCGCACCGCTCGCCTGCGTCGACGGGTGGGCAGGCACTGGGCCCGCGCCACCCGCGCTCACAACTGCAATCCGTTCAGGTCCTCGCCCAGGTCGGCATCGCCCAGCGTCTGCCGGATCTGTGCGTGGTGGGCCTGCTCGCTCCACAACTCGAACTTGTCGCCCATGCCGAGCAACACCGCGCGCTTCTCCAGCCCGCACGCGCTGCGTTGCGACGCCGGGATCGAAACGCGGCCGCTGCCGTCGGGTTCGACGAAGCACGCGGCGCCGACCAGCTTCAACTGCAACTGGCGGTTGACACTGCGCGTGCGCGGCAGCGCGTTGACCTGGTCGCGGACCTTTTCCCAGACCGGCTGCGGATACAGGTACAGGCAGCCGGATTCGAACGGGTTGTAGGTCAGGACGAGCTGGTTCCCGGCCTTGGCCACGGCGTCGCGGAACGCGGTCGGGATCGCCAGCCGGCCCTTGTCGTCGATGGTGATGGCGGTCTCGCCCTGGAACATCGTCCCGATCCGTCCATGGCCGTCGTGAGACGACCCTTTTCAGGTCACGGAAACCACGGATTCCCCGGATTTCCCACTAGTCGCCACCTTAGGCACCGTTCCGGGGCTTGTCAACAAATCCTTTCAGGGAATTTCACTTGGCGCGTCAATGACTTGCAGAACACTTGAGAGACTTGTTCAAGCTTTATCCACAAGCCCCTGTTTCGTCTCAAATTTTAAGATTCGACCTTCTTCGTGCCAATCCGGGCGGCACCGGTTTCGGCCCCATCCGGCCATGTTGCGATGCAAAAAAATGAATGCGGAACGGAACGATGGGCAGACAATGGGGCATGTGCGTCGTCGCCTTCGCCTGGAACGCCCACCCCCGCTGGCGCTTGCTGCTGGCCGGCAACCGCGACGAGTTCCATGCGCGCCCCACCGCCCCGCTCGCCCGCTGGCCGGATGCCGGGTTGCTCGCCGGGCGCGACCTCCAGTCCGGCGGCACCTGGGTCGGGCTCGACCGCCGCGGCCAGGTCGCCGTGGTCACCAACGTCCGCGACGGCTTCGCGCAACCGCACGACGGCCCATCGCGTGGCGCCCTGCCCGTCGCCTTCCTCGAAGGCGTGGCGGATGCCGCAGCCACGACTGCCGATCTGTTCGCGAACGCGGATGCATACACGCCGTTCAATCTCGTGCTCGCCGATGCCGACGGTTGCTGGCACCTCGGCAACCATCCGCTGCAACGCGAAGCGCTGACTGCAGGCGTGCACGGCATTTCGAACGGCCGACTCGATGCACCCTGGCCCAAGACGCGACACATGATCTCCGCATTGCGAACGTGGATCGATGCAGGCGATGACGACCTGCAATCGTTGTGGGATGCAATGGGCGACGAACGCATCGCGCCCGACGACGAATTGCCAGACACACGCGTCGGCATCGAACTGGAACGCAGGTTGTCGCCTGCCTTCATCCGCGGCGAAACCTACGGCACGCGCGCAAGCACGATCATCGCGGTGGATCGCGACGATCGCGGCTTCATCCACGAACGCCGGTTCGGGCCGAATGGCGTGTTCGAAGGCGAGACGTTGTTGCGCAACGACGATTGATCGTTCGCGATGGACTCCGCAACCTCCCCCGATGCGGCGCATCGGGGGAGGCACGAAGGAAAGAAAGGCGAAGTCGGCCGATAAGCCGGGTTCTGTTCGACGCTTGCGCGCCGCGACAGTCATTCCTCTAGGCGCACCGTCGCCGATACGCTCGAGCAGCCTACCCGGAAGCGTCGCGGGCCACGACATCGCTTCCCTATTTGGCCTTGCTCCCGGTGGGGTTTGCCGTGCCGGTCGGTTGCCCGACTCGCGGTGCGCTCTTACCGCACCATTTCACCCTTGCCACGCGCATCTCGCGATGCCGTTCGGCGGTATCTTTCTGTTGCACTTTCCGTCGGCTCGCGCCGCCCAGGCGTTACCTGGCACCGTGCCCTGTGGAGCCCGGACTTTCCTCGGCATCGTTTCCGATGACGCGACTGTCTGGCCGGCTCCGCCGCGGTCATTCTACCGCTTCGCGAATTGCCCCTCACTCAGGGGGCTGATCCTGCACATCCCCGCCATACAGCGCCTTCCGCGGCGCGCCGGACAGTTCCGCGGCGAGCTTGGCCGCCTGCGAGGGCTTCAGGTATTCGCAAAGCCTCGCGTACAGGCGCCGGCCTTCGGCGACCTTCGCGTCTTCGTCCTCGCCCGCGCCCTGCACCAGCAGCACGAATTCGCCCTTGCGCTGGTTTTCGTCGGCTTCGACCGCGGACCGGATTTCGCCGAGCGTTCCGTCGAGCACGGTTTCGAACAATTTTGTCAGCTCGCGCGCGAGCACGCCCGGGCGTTCGCTTCCGAACGCGGCGACGCAATCGGCCAGCGCCTCCTCGATGCGATGCGAGGATTCGTAGAACACCAGCGTGCGCGATTCGCCCGCGAGCGATGCGAGGCGTTCGCGGCGTGCGGATGCTTTCGCCGGAAGAAAGCCTTCGAACACGAACCGATCGCTGGCGAGTCCGGCCACCGAGAGCGCAGCGACGAACGCACACGGGCCCGGCACCGGACTGACCTTGATGCCCGCTTCGCGCGCAGCGCGGACGAAGCGGAACCCCGGATCGCTGACCAGCGGCGTGCCCGCGTCCGAGACCAGCGCCAGCGATTCGCCGGCGAGCAGGCGCGCGACCAGTTTCGAGGCAATGTCGCCTTCGTTGTGCTCGTGCACCGCGAGCAACGGGCGCTCGATGCCGAAATGCGCGAGCAGGCGCCGGGTATGCCGGGTGTCCTCGGCGCAGATGGCATCGACCGCGCGCAGCACCTCCAGCGCCCTCGGCGACAGGTCGCCGAGGTTGCCGATCGGGGTCGCGACGACGTGCAGGGTGCCTGCGCCGGGCATGGGTTCCGTGGAATCGTGGGGGCGTTAGAATCCTAACCGGTCGGGACTCGAGGCTTGGTGGACGCATGAAACGGACGCTTTTCACAAGGATGTTCCTGGCGATGCTGCTGGCGCTGTTCGCCGCCGGTTGCGCCAGCGTGCAGGTCTCGGGACCGGCGAAACACGTGCGCAGCCCTGCCATGGCCGAAGCCGCGCAGCGAGCGGCGCAGGACGCCACCCTCGCCGGCCAGGCGCGGCGCGACAATGCCGACGCGATTTCGCGCTTGCTGGCGACGCTGGACGATGCCGCGCTGGCCAAGGAAGCCGCGGCCACGCCGGCCGAGGAACCGCTGTACAACTTCCTCGGCCGGGCGTTGATCGCGCGTGGCCTACCGCTGCCGCATCCGTTCGCGCGCGGCGACTGGCGCTTCGATGCAGGCGATCGTCCGCCCGCGGACCGCGACGGCTATCGCCCGCCACAACACCTCGCGGTGCTGTTGCCGTTGACCGGCAGCCTCGCGGTCGCGGCCTCGCCGGTGCGCGACGGTTTCCTCGCCGCGTATTACGGCGAATCGCGTCGGCGCCCGGAACTGCGCTTCTACGACACCGCCGCCGGTGTGCAGGCCGCGTACGACAAGGCCGTGGCCGAAGGCAACGATTTCGTGGTCGGCCCGCTCGGTCGCGACGAAGTGACCACGCTGTTCTCGCGCGCCTCGCTGCCGGTGCCGGTGCTGGCGCTGAACCGCGGCGAATCGCGGCCGCCGGCCGGCAACGCGAGCTTCTCGCTTTCGCCCGAGGACGAAGGCGCGTCCGCTGCCGACAGCCTCTACGACAGCGGCGCGCGCCACGTGCTCGTCATTGCCGGCGGCGAAGACGTGCAACGACGCGCCGCGGATGCGTTTCGCGAGAGCTTCGCCGCGCGCGGCGGCAGCATCGCCGGCACCGCGAACGAGGCGACGCCCGATTTCGCCGCGTTCGCCGCCAAGCCCGGCGGCGTCGATGCGGTGTTCATCGCGCTCAAGGGCAGCAGCGCGCGCGCGGTGATGCCGAAGCTCGCGCTGGCGGGCATGGCGATGCTGCCGAAGACTGCAACTTCGCAGATCGTCTCCGGCACCGGCAAAGACGCGGGTGATTCCGCGCTCGACGGCATCCGCTATCCGACCGAAGCCTGGGGCGTGAGCGGCGCACCGGGCCTGCCGCCGGCATCGATGGTCGCAGCGAACCTGCCGACCGCGCGCGGCGCGGCGGCGAAGCTGTTCGCGTTCGGCTACGACGCCTGGCGCGCCTGCGCCTGGCTCGAATACCTCGCCACCGCCAACGGCGCGGAATTGCCGGGCGCGACCGGCACGCTGCGCATCGACGGTTTCGGCAACGTGCTGCGCACGCCGGCATGGGCGGTGTTCCATGCCGGCGCGAACAACGACTGACGGCCTCGATCGCGGCGCGATCGGCGCGCGGGTCGAGCGCGCCGCGGCCGCGTTCCTGCTGGAAAAAGGCCTGTCGCCGGTCGCCGCGAATGCGCGCTACCGCGATGGCGAACTCGACCTGGTCATGCTCGACAAGGGCGCGCGCGATGGCGCGTCGTTGGTGTTCGTCGAAGTCCGGCATCGCCGCAGCGACGGCCACGGTGGCGGCGCGGCCTCGGTGGATGCGGCGAAATGTCGAAAACTGGTGCGTGCGGCGCAGCGCTTCCTGCTCGAGCACCCACAACTCGCGGAGCTGCCCTGTCGCTTCGACGTGGTCGAAGCCTCCGGCGATCCAGACGCGCCGCGACTGAACTGGCTGCGCGACGCGTTCCGCGCCGATGAAGCGTGATCCTGAACGCGAACTCGACGCACTGCTGCGCGAGATCCGCGCCTGCCACCTGTGCGAAGCGCATTTGCCGCTCGGACCGAGACCGGTGCTGGCCGCAAGCACGAATGCACGGCTCCTGATCGTCAGCCAGGCGCCGGGGGCGCGCGTGCACGCAACCGGAATCCCGTGGAACGACGCCAGCGGCCGCCGCTTGCGCGAATGGCTGAAGGTGGACGAAGCCACGTTCTACGACACCCGGCGCGTGGCGCTCGTGCCGATGGGCTTCTGCTATCCCGGGCGCGCCGGTGCCGGCGATGCGCCGCCGCGTCCCGAATGCCGCGCCACCTGGCATCCGCGCCTGTTGCCGCTGTTGCGCAACGTGGAGTTCACGCTATCGATCGGCCAGTACGCGCAGGCCTGGTGCCTGGGCCCGCGACGCAAGGCGACGCTGACCGAAACCGTGCGCGCCTGGCGCGAATACCTGCCGGACCACATGCCGCTGCCGCACCCGAGCCCGCGCAACGTCGGCTGGTTCAAGGCCAATCTGTGGTTCGAAGCGGAAGTGCTGCCGGCGCTGCGCGAACGCGTGCATGCCGTGCTGTCGCAACCCTGACCGCCTGCGCACCCGGGCGGTAGATGCGTCAGCCCGGCTGCACGTCCGCGACGCGATCGCGTTCCCGCAGGTGCTTGCCGAACTGGTAACCGGTGGCGCCGACCGCGCACAGGATCGCCACCAGCGCCAGGCCGACCAGGATTTTCCGAAACATCGCTTCGCTTCCGCGTTGGAGGGTGCATCCAGAATGCGCATCGACGGCGATTCGCGGCAGTGCCCGTCGGCATCGTGACCGACGGCACACGGACGACACGGGCTCAGGCGAAGTGCGCGTAACCCCTGCGCGGCGGCGTCCACGGCTCGCCGTTTTCACGGCGCGCCACGACTCCGGTCCCGGCGACGATGCGCCCGACGCGCGCGACCTCGACGCCAGCCTCGCGTGCGGCGCGTTCGACATCGCTCCGCATCGTTTCCGGCGCGGTGAAGCAGAGTTCGTAATCGTCGCCACCGGTGGCTTGCAGCGAGCGGCGCGATTCCTCGTCGAACGCGGATCGCAGCGCCGCCGATGCCGGGAGCGCCGCGAGCTCGATCTCGGCGCCGAGGCCACTCGCGCTGCAGACATGGCCGAGATCGGCGAGCAGTCCGTCGGAGATGTCGATGCATGCGCCCGCGATTCCGCGCAACGCCCGGCCGAGCGCGACGCGCGGTGTCGGCCGGTCGAGGCGTTCGCGCAAGGCCGGATCGACCGCGCTTCCCGCCTGCAACTGCACCAGCGCGCCGGCCGCGTCACCGAGCGTGCCGCTGGTCCAGATCTCGTCGCCGACGCGCGCGCCGGAACGCAGCAGCGCCGAGCCGGCTTCGACGAAACCGTGCGCGGTAACGCAGACCGACAACGGCCCGCGCGTGGTGTCGCCGCCGACCAGGGCGACGCGATGCGCGTCGGCAAGTTCGAGGAAGCCATCGAGGAAGGCATCGACCCACGCCGCATCGGCTTCGGGCATGGACAGCGACAGCGTGCACCACGCGGGCGTCGCGCCCATCGCGGCGAGGTCGGAGAGGTTCACCGCCAGCGCCTTCCAGCCGATGTCGGCTGGCGATGTCGCTTCCGGAAAATGCACGCCGGCATTGAGCGTGTCCGTCGCCACGACGAGCTGCGTGTTCGCCGGAACCTGCAACAACGCGGCGTCGTCGCCGATTCCGAGCAAGACGTCGGAGCGCGTCGTGCAACGCGCGCGGATGCGCGCGATGTGGTCGAATTCAAGCATCCACCCTCACCCGGCTGCGCCACCCTCTCCCGCCAGCGGGAGAGGGGAACATCATGCCTTCGCTTCCGGCGCGCGCCATTCCGCGGCGGCGCGGTCTAGCACGCCATTGACGTAGGTATGGCCGTGTTCGGAACCGAAGCGCTTGGTCGAATCGATGGCCTCGTTGAGCACGACGCGATACGGCACGTCCGGGCGATGCAGCAGTTCGTAGGTGGCGATGCGCAGCGCCGCGCGCTCGATCGGGTCGACCTGCGCGACCTCGCGGTCGAGGTAGGGAACGAGCGCATCGTCGAGTTGCGCCACGCGGCCGATGGTGCCGCGCACCAGGTCCTCGAAGTATTCGAGGTCGGCGATTTCGCGCGCCTGTTCGTGCGCGAACTGGGCGATGACCTGCTTCGCATCTCCGCCCGCGACCTGCCAGGCGTAGATCGCCTGCAAGGCGCGCCGGCGCGCACGCCCGCGCAACACCGGATCGATGCCATCGGGTCTGCGACGCTGGTTCATGGCAGTTGCTCCAGCAGGTTCGCCATTTCGATCGCCACCAATGCAGCTTCCTCGCCCTTGTTGCCGTGGCTGCCGCCGGCGCGCTTCTCCGCGTCTTCGTGCAGTTCCACCGCGAGCACGCCGTTCGCGACCGGGACACCGTGATCGAGCGCCACGCGCATCAATCCGTCGGAACAGCCGTCGGCGACCTGCTCGTAATGGCGCGTGTCGCCGCGAATGACGCAACCGAGCGCGACGATGGCGACGTGCGAACGCGCGGCGGCGAGTTTCGCCGCGGCCTGCGGCAATTCCCAGGCGCCGGGCACGCGCACCACGTCGACGACCTGTTCGGACACGCCGTGGTCGGCGAAGGCCTTGCGCGCGCCAGCAACCAGCGCGTCGGTGATGCGCGGGTTCCAGCGGCTGGCGAGGATCGCGAAGCGCGCGCCGTCGCGGGCACGCAGGTCGCCTTCGTAATGCGGCATCGGGTCGAATCGTCAGGCGAACGGCAGGGCCGACAGTTTAACGCGGCGGCAGTTCGAGGTATTCCACGACCTCGAGGCCGAAGCCGCCGAGCCCGACCTGGCGCCGCGGCGTGCCGATCACCCGCAGCCGGCCGAGGCCGAGGTCGGCAAGGATCTGGCTGCCGGCGCCGTTGCGCCGCCATTCCGCGACCGCGCCGCGTGGCGTGGCCGTTGCTTCGGATTGCGGCCCGCGCAGGCGCGCGAGCAACGCGTCGGCGTCGGTTTCCGCGCCGAGCACGACCAACGCGCCGCGGCCTTCGCGCGCGATCGCGGCGAGCACCTCCTCGGTACCCGGGCCGAAATCGGTGCGCCGCCAGTGCAGCGCGTCGGACAGCACGTTCTGCATGTGCACGCGCACCAGCGTCGGGATCGAAGCATCCGCTTCGCCACGGAGCAGCGCGAAATGCAGGCCGTGGCCGATGCGATCGCGATACGTGACGAGTCGGAACGGTCCGTGCGTAGTCTCGACCTCGCGCTCGTCGATGCGCTCGATGGTGTGTTCGGTAGCGAGGCGATGGCGGATCAGGTCTTCGATCGAACCGATCTTCAACCCATGCTCGCGCGCGAATTCCTCGAGCTGCGGGCGCCGCGCCATCGAACCGTCGGGGTTGAGGATTTCCACCAGCACGCCGGCTGGTTCGAAGCCGGCGAGCAACGCGAGGTCGCTCGCGGCTTCGGTGTGGCCCGCACGATTGAGCACGCCGCCGGGCTGCGCCTGCAGCGGGAAGATGTGCCCCGGCTGCGACAGGTCGGAAGGCTTCGCATCCGGACGCACCGCGGTGCGGATGGTGTGCGCGCGGTCGTAGGCGCTGATGCCGGTGGTCACGCCTTCGGCTGCCTCGATCGACACGGTGAAGTTGGTCCCGTGCGGCGAGGTGTTGTCGCGCACCATCGGCGGCAGGCCGAGCTGGCGGCAGCGTTCGCGGGTCAGCGACAGGCATACCAGGCCGCGCGCATGCGTGACCATGAAGTTGATGTCGGATGGCCGCGCCAGTTCCGCGGCCATGATCATGTCGCCCTCGTTTTCGCGGTCCTCGTCGTCGACGATCACGACCATGCGCCCGGCGCGCAGTTCGTCGAGGAGTTCGGGGATGCCTGCGAAGCTCATGCGTTTCTTTCCTGCAGCAATCGTTCGACGTAGCGCGCGACCAGGTCGACTTCGAGGTTGACGTCGTCGCCGACGCTGTTGGAACCGAACGCGGTGTGCGCCAGCGTGTGTGGCACCAGCGCGACTTCGAAGCCATCGCCATCGACCGCGTTCACCGTGAGGCTGACGCCATCGACGCAGATCGAGCCTTTCGCGGCGATGTAGCGCCGCAGCGGCGCCGGTACGGCGAACGACCAGCGCTGCGCGCGCGCGTCGTCCCACGCCCCGCGCACGACGCCGACACCGTCGACGTGGCCGCTGACCAGGTGCCCGCCGAGGCGATCGGTCGGGAGCATCGCGCGCTCGAGGTTGAGCGCACGTCCGATCGGCAATGAACCGAGCGTGGTCAACGCCAGCGTCTCGTTCGAGGCGTCGGCTTCGAAACCCTCGTCATCGAACGCGACCACGGTCAGGCAGCAGCCGTTGACCGAAATGCTTTCGCCCAGTTGCACGCCTGCGAACGGCAGCGTGCCGACGCCGATGCGCAAGCGCGCGTCACCGCCGCGCTCCTCGCGTGCGGCCAGGGTGCCGACGCCTTCGATCAATCCCGTGAACATTAGTACGGCTTCCTGCGCGCGTGCACGAACATGGGCCAGCGCACGCCGCGCACGCGCTCCGTATCGCCCCATGCCGCAGCGAGCTCGTCGGCGTGCAGCGCGACCGCGTCCTCGCCGGTGCGTTCGCGATGGGTTTTGGTCGCCGAGTAGCTGGAGAAATAGCCGAGCAATCTCGGCAACGTCCATTCCGCGCGCAGTTCGAAACGAGGCGCCTCGATCTTCCCGAACGGGAACTCGAATCCGGCGTAGGCCGCGTCGATGAAATCGCGCTGCGGTGCCCAGTCGTCGCGGATGCGCGCCTGCAACGCCGCATTCGCCCCGGCGATGTCGTCGTCGACCTCGATGTCCTGGTAGCCCCAGGCGAACAGCACGCCGCCGGGTTTCAGCACGCGTTCGCATTCGGCGAAGAAGCGCGGCAGGTCGAACCAGTGCAAGGCCTGCGCGACGCAAACCGCATCCACGCTCGCATCGGCCAGCGAACAGGCTTCGCCCGGCTCGACCGCGAAATCGACGTTCGCCGGGCCTTTCGCGTTCGTGATCTGCGCCGCGCTCGGGTCGGTGGCATGCACGCGCTCGAACACGCACGCGAGGTCGCGGCTCGCCTGCCCGCTGCCGCAGCCGGCTTCCCAGCACAGTTCGCGCGATGGCACGATCGAAGCGATCCAGTCGAACAGTTCCTGCGGATATTCCGGCCGCGCCTGTGCGTACTGTGCGGCGACCGCGGAGAAATGGTCGTGGAACGACACCGCGTTCACGCCGCCGGTTCCGGTCGCAGCAGCACGCGCACGTCGTCGCCGATGCGGCGGCTTTCGACGATGCGCATGCGCAGGCGTTCGGTCATGGCGTCGATGTGCAGGCCTTCGAACAGCGGACGCGCGCGTTCGCCCAGCATCACCGGCGCGACGTACAGCAACAGTTCGTCGACCAGGCCGGCGGCGAGGAACGCACCGGCCAGCGTCGCGCCGGCCTCGACCTGCGCTTCGTTGACGCCGCGTTCGCCGAGCAGGCGCAGCACCGCGGCGAGGTCGAAACGCCCGCCCTCCACCGGCACCGCGACGTGCTCGGCATGCATGTCGCGCGCCGGCTTGGCGTCGGGCGCGTGCAGGTACAGCGTCGGCGCATCGCCTTCGCGCACGTGGCCGCGCGCGACGGTGGCGAGGCCGGGATCGAGCACCACGCGCAGCGGCGGCACGAACGCGGTGTCGTCGCCGAGGCGCACGGTGAGGTGCGGGTCGTCGGTCAGCACCGTGCCTGCGCCGGTGAGGATCGCGCCGGAACGCGCGCGCCAATGTTGCACGTCGTGGCGCGAGGCCTCGCCGCTGATCCATTTCGAATCGCCGCTGGCCATCGCGCTGCGGCCGTCCACGCTGCTTGCGAGCTTGACCCGCAGCCATGGTCGCCCGCGCTCGACGCGCGACAGGAAACCGCGGTTCTGTTCGCGCGCCTGTTTTTCCATCAGGCCGGATTCGACCGCGATGCCCGCGGCCTGCAGTTTCGCGAAACCGCTGCCATCCACCTGCGGATTCGGATCGCGCATCGCCGCGACCACGCGCGAAATCCCGGCCTTGATCAGCGCATCCGCGCATGGCGGCGTGCTGCCGGTGTGCGAACACGGCTCGAGGGTGACGTAGGCGGTGGCGTCCTTCGCGCGTTCGCCGGCGGCTTGCAGCGCGAACACTTCCGCGTGCGGCCCGCCCTTTTTCTGGTGCCAGCCTTCGCCGACGACTTCGTCGCCCTGCGCGATCACGCAGCCGACCATCGGGTTCGGCTGGGTCGTGTACGCGCCGCGTTCGGCGAGGCGCAACGCGCGCGCCATCAGCGCGTGGTCGGTGGCGGAGAAGGCGGGCATGGCCTCAGCGCTGCTTCTTGTTGCGATCGACATTCTTGTCGAAAGGCACCACGTCGGCGCCGAGCAGCGGCAACTGGCCTTCGCCGGGCAGGTCGCGCTCGAGCATCTCGATTTCCTCGCGGAAGTCGGCGACGTCCTCGAACGCGCGGTACACCGAGGCGAAGCGCACGTAGCCGACGTGGTCGAGCTTGCGCATCTCGGCCATCACGAAATCGCCGATGCGGCGCGACGGAAGTTCGCGTTCGCCGCTCATCCGCACCTGGTGCACGACCGAGCGGATCGCGGCCTCCAGCTGTTCCTCCGACACCGGGCGCTTGTGCAATGCGCGTTCCATGCTCAGGCGCAGCTTGCGCGCATCGAAGTTCTCGCGCCGGCCGTCGCCCTTGATGATCGCCGGCAATTTCAGCTCGACCGTTTCCAGCGTCGAGAAACGTTCGCCGCAGGCCTCGCATTCGCGCCGGCGGCGGATCGTCGCGCCGTCTTCCGACGCGCGCGAATCGATGACCTTGGTATCGACGTGCTGGCAAAAGGGGCAGTGCACGCGCTATCTCATCCGTACACCGGGAACTGCGCGCACTGCTTCTCGACGTTGCCGCGCACGCCGGCGATGACGTTTTCGTCGTTCGGCGCGTCGAGCACGTCGCAGATCCAGTTCGCCAGCGCCACGCAATCGGCCTCCTTGTAGCCGCGCGTGGTGACGGCGGGCGTGCCGATGCGCAGGCCGGAGGTGACGAAGGGCTTGCGCGGATCGTTCGGCACCGCGTTCTTGTTCACGGTGATGTGCGCCTTGCCGAGGGCTTCCTCCGCATCCTTGCCGGACACGGGCTTGCCGATCATGTCGACCAGCATCAGGTGGTTTTGCGTGCCGCCGGAAACGATCTTGTAGCCGCGCTTGAGGAATACATCGGCCATCGCCTGCGCGTTCTTCACCACCTGCTGCTGGTAGGTCTTGAAGTCCGGTTGCAGCGCTTCCTTGAACGCCACCGCCTTCGCGGCGATGACATGCATCAGCGGACCGCCCTGGATGCCGGGGAACACGATCGACTGCAGCTTCTTGGTGATCTCGTCGAACTGTTCGCCCGCACCTTCGCGGCTGGCGACGATGATGCCGCCGCGCGGGCCGCGCAGGGTCTTGTGCGTGGTCGAGGTCACGGCGTGCGCGTGCGGCACCGGATTCGGGTACACCCCCGCAGCGACGAGGCCGGCGACATGCGCCATGTCCACGAACAGGTAGGCGCCGACCTTGTCGGCGATGGCGCGGAAGCGCGCCCAGTCGACCACCTGCGAATACGCGGAGAAACCGGCGACGACCATCTTCGGCTTGTGTTCCAGCGCGAGGCGTTCGACTTCGTCGTAGTCGATCAGGCCGGCGTCGTTCACGCCGTACTGCGCGGCGTCGAACAGTTTTCCGGATGCATTGACCTTGGCGCCGTGGGTGAGGTGGCCGCCGTGGGCTAGCGACATGCCGAGGATCCTGTCGCCGGGATTCAGCAGCGCGAAGTACACGGCCTGGTTGGCCTGCGAACCGGAATGCGGCTGCACGTTGGCGTAGTCCGCCCCGAACAGTTGCTTGCAGCGGTCGATGGCGAGCTGTTCGGCGACATCGACGAATTCGCAGCCGCCGTAGTAGCGCTTGCCCGGGTAGCCCTCGGCGTACTTGTTGGTGAGCTGGCTGCCCTGCGCTTCCATCACCCGCGGGCTGGCGTAGTTCTCGGATGCGATCAGCTCGACGTGGTCTTCCTGGCGGCGGTTCTCGCCGGCGATGGCCGCCGCGAGTTCGGGATCGAAGCCTGCGATCAGGTCGGCGCGGGAGTACATGCGGCTGCTTCCGGACGGGGAGAAACGCATTGTACCGGCCCTGCCCCGGGGCGGCCGCGCAAACGAAAAGCGCGCCACGGGGCGCGCTTTCCGGTCCAGCCGGCGGGCTCAGAGCCCGTTGCGGTAGAGGATGTCGCTGATGATGCCCGAGGCGATCGAGACCAGCAGGTAGTGGCCGGCGTCGTCACGGACCCAGCGGTAGCCGTTGCGCGGGGCGTACAACTGGTAACGGCGGTAGTCCGGCACCGGCACGATGATCACCCTAGGGTAGTCGTAGCCGCGGTAGTCGTGGCCCCTCGCCCACGGCGGCGGGCCGCGGCGGCCGTTGTCCCAGTGGTCGCTTTGCTCGTGGTAGTGGCGGTCGCGTCCGTCGTAATCGCCGTGGTGGTCGTCGTGGCCATGGCCGTGGTCGTCGTGGTCCTTGGCCAGCGCCTGCCCAGACAGCGTTCCGAGCACGAGGGCGACGGCGGCCATCAGAACGGTATTGCGGGTATTGGCGAACTTCATGCGGACCTCCTCGGGGAGAACGTGGAGAGGAAGATGGCGCAGCCGGGCTGAACGCCACGGCATGCATCGCGACGCCGTGGAATGGCGTTCATGCGCCGGTCGGATTGGCTCGGCGGGCTATAATTCTCCGATCCCGTAATCCTTTCGCGGCCCTGCCCGGCGCAGGCGCCGGCGTGCGCCCCGACGGAGCCCCCATGCAATACATCTACACCATGAACGGCGTGTCCAAGACCGTCCCGCCCAAGCGCCAGATCATCAAGGACATCTCGCTGTCGTTCTTCCCCGGCGCCAAGATCGGGCTGCTCGGCCTGAACGGCGCCGGCAAGTCGACGGTGCTGAAGATCATGGCCGGCGTCGACCAGGATTTCGTCGGCGAGGCGCGCCCGCAGCCGGGCATCAAGGTCGGCTACCTGCCGCAGGAACCGCAGATCGACCCGGAGAAGACCGTGCGCCAGGCGGTCGAGGAAGGCGTGGGCGAAGTGCTCAACGCGCAGGCCGCGCTCGACGCGGTGTACGCGGCCTACGCCGAGGAAGGCGCCGACTTCGACGCGCTCGCCAAGGAACAGGAGCGGCTCGAGGCCATCCTCGCCGCCGGCGACGCGCACACGCTGGAGAACCAGCTGGAAGTCGCCGCCGACGCGCTGCGCCTGCCGCCCTGGGACGCGGTGATCGGCAAGCTCTCCGGCGGCGAGAAGCGCCGCGTCGCGCTGTGCCGCCTGCTGCTGCAGAAGCCGGACATGCTGCTGCTCGACGAACCGACCAACCACCTCGACGCCGAATCGGTGGAATGGCTGGAACAGTTCCTCGCCCGCTACACCGGCACCGTGGTCGCGGTCACGCACGATCGCTACTTCCTCGACAACGCCGCCGAGTGGATCCTCGAACTCGACCGCGGCCGCGGCATCCCGTGGAAGGGCAACTACACCGAATGGCTGGTGCAGAAGGACGAGCGCCTGAAGCAGGAAGAGTCGTCGGAAAAGGCGCGGCAGAAGGCGATCCAGAAGGAACTCGAATGGGCGCGGCAGAACGCCAAGGGCGGCCGCAGCAAGGGCAAGGCGCGCCTGGCCCGCATCGAGGAACTGCAGTCGGTCGACTACCAGAAGCGCAACGAGACGAATGAAATCTTCATCCCGCCGGGCGAACGCCTGGGCAACAAGGTGATCGAGTTCAAGAACGTGTCGAAGAAGTTCGGCGACCGCCTGCTGATCGACGACCTCTCGTTCTCGGTGCCGCCGGGCGCGATCGTCGGCATCATCGGCCCGAACGGCGCCGGCAAGTCGACGCTGTTCAAGATGATCACCGGGCAGGAGAAGCCGGATTCGGGTTCCATCGAGACCGGGCAGACGGTGAAGCTCGCCTACGTCGACCAGAGCCGCGACGCGCTGACCGGCAACCACAACGTGTTCCAGGAAGTCTCCGGCGGGCTCGACATCCTCAACATCAACGGCGTCGAGATCCAGTCGCGCGCCTACATCGGCCGCTTCAACTTCAAGGGCCAGGACCAGCAGAAACTGGTCGGCACGCTGTCGGGCGGCGAACGCGGTCGCCTGCACATGGCGAAGACGCTGTTGCAGGGCGGCAACGTGCTGCTGCTCGACGAACCCTCGAACGATCTCGACATCGAAACCCTGCGCGCGCTGGAAGACGCGCTGCTGGAGTTCCCGGGTAACACCTTCGTGATCTCGCACGACCGCTGGTTCCTGGACCGCATCGCCACGCACATCCTCGCCTTCGAGGGCGATTCGCACGTGGAGTTCTTCCAGGGCAACTACCGCGAGTACGAGGAAGACAAGAAGCGCCGCATGGGCGACGACGCCGGCCCGCACCGGTTGCGGTTCAAGGCGCTCAAGTGACCACGAAACGCCCACGACAACGTGGGCGTTTCCACATACGGGAGTACGATCCGGCCATGACCTTCATCGAAAAACTCCGCAACCGCTGGCAGCAGGCAAACTCGCTGGTCTGCGTCGGCCTCGATCCGGATCCGGCGAAGTTTCCCGATGCCTTCGTCGACGACGAGGACGCCTTGTTCGCGTTCTGTCGCGACATCGTCGATGCGACCGCGGAATTCGCCTGCGCGTTCAAACCGCAGATCGCCTACTTCGCCGCGCACAACGACGGCGAGGCTGCGCTGCAACGGCTGATCGCGCACATCAACGGCAATCATCCCGACGTGCCGGTGATCCTCGACGCCAAGCGCGGCGACATCGGCAGCACCGCCGAGCAGTACGCGGTCGAGGCGTTCGACCGCTTCGGCGCCGACGCGGTGACGCTCAATCCCTACATGGGCCGCGATTCCGCTGCGCCGTTCCTGCAACGCAACGACCGCGGCTGCGTGTTCCTGTGCCACACCTCCAACCCCGGCGCGCGCGATTTCCAGGAACTCGACGTCGGCAGCGAACCTCTCTACCAACGCATCGCCCGCACCATCGCGAACGACTGGAACGCGGACGGCAATTGCGCGCTGGTGGTCGGCGCCACGTTCCCCGGGGAATTGAAGGTGATCCGCGGCATCGTCGGCGACATGCCGCTGCTGATCCCCGGCGTCGGCGCGCAGGGCGGCGATGTCGAAGCCGTCGTTCGCAACGGCAAGACCGAAGACGGCACCGGGCTGATGATCAATTCGTCGCGCGGAATCCTGTACGCGTCGAACGGCGCGGATTACGCCGAAGCCGCGGCGAATGCGGCGAAGTCGTTGCGCGACGAGATCAACCGCTTCCGTTGACCCTGGGGGAGCGGCTTACAGCCGCGACAGTTCTTGCGAAAAGCAGTCGCGGCTGTAAGCCGCTCCCACAAAAGCCGCTCCTACGAACGCAATGCGGCCCGCAACACCGCAAACGGAAACCTGCCCCAGATCATCGCGAACACGGCGATGCGCGTGCTGATGCCGCGCCGTGGCGCTTCGAACTTCGAGAAATAGCGCCACAGGCCGCGGTGCTTGTGCCATTCCACGAACAGCGGCCGCGAACGCGAGGACACGCCGCGCACGTGCACGACCGGCACGTCGTTGGCGCAGGCCACTGCCGCGCCTGCGTCGCGCACACGACGACAGAGATCCAGGTCCTCGGCGTGCAGGCGGTAGCCCGGGTCGAAACCGCCGATGCGTTCGAACAGCGCGCGCGGCAACAGCATCAGCGCGCCGGAGACGGCTTCGACCTGTTGCAATGCTTGCGCCGGATCGACTTCAACGCCGAGTTGCGCGTGCGAGGGGTCGCGCAGCATCGCCGCGAGCATGCCCTTGAAATCGGGGTCGCGGCGGCGCGCGGCCGTGTCGCGCACGCCGTCCTCGCCGACGAGGTCGGCGCCGATCATCGCTTCGCCGAGCGAAGCTGCGTGTTCGCGCAGGCGCGCCAGCGAATCCGCTGCGACGAAGCAATCCGGGTTCACGAACGCCAACCACGGCGACTGCGAATCCGCGGCGCCCTGGTTGCAGGCCACGGCGAAACCCGGATTGTCCGGATTGGCGATGAAGCGGACGCGCCGGTCGGCGATGGCCTGTCGCTGCACGATTTCCAGCGTTCCGTCGCGCGAATCGTTGTCGATCACGCGGATCTCGGCGACCCCATCCGCCGCGCGCAGCCGCGACAGGCATTCGTCGATGGTCGCGGCGCTGCGATGGGTGACCACGACCGCGGCGATGCCTTCGGCGTTCATGCCCTCACCCGCCTTGGACACCCTCTCCCGCAGGCGGGAGAGGGAACAATAGT
Source organism: Lysobacter lycopersici (assembly GCF_007556775.1). Lineage (GTDB taxonomy): Bacteria > Pseudomonadota > Gammaproteobacteria > Xanthomonadales > Xanthomonadaceae > Pseudoluteimonas > Pseudoluteimonas lycopersici. The sequence continues at coordinate 2,342,687 of NZ_CP041742.1, read as the reverse complement.
CGTTGCGGCGCGTCGCTGTCCTGCGGCCGCAAGCGCCGCCCGAGTTCGTCGCGCAGTTCGCGCAACGGATCGTCCATCAGGAACCCGGCGATGCGCGCGTGCCAATCCGGCCAGCGCACCGCGAGCGCATCCATGTCGCCTTCCGCGGGCGCGCCCTCGCGCAGGCGCGCGACGAAGGCGGTTTCGCACAGCGCGTTGCGCCAACCGAGCCCGGACATGCGCAGCGACAGGTCGGTGAGCGCGGCGTACCACGAGGCATAACTCGCGGCGTCGAGACCTCCTGCCCTGGCGCGCGCGCTGCCACGCAGCAGCACCGCGTGTTCCACCGCGGCGGGTAGTTCCGGATGCTTCGGCGGCATCGTCGCCGCGGCATGCGCGAGGGCCACGACATCGTCGGGCATGGGTTGCGGGTCCACGCGTGGCCAGCCTGCGGATTCGCCAGCGTTGCACCAGGGCGTCGCGCTGGCGATGGAGGCATCGCGCGCGAAACAGGCGGTGAGTTGCGACAACCAGCCCGGCGCGGGAATCGCGTCGCTGGCAAGCACCGCCACGTCGGCGTCGCCGCAGGCACGCAGGGCTTCGTCGAGGTGCTGCACTTCGCCGGCCATGCGCGGGCGCCGCGTGTAGTCCGCTCGCAGCGGCGTGCGCTGCAGCCAGCGCTGCACGATGTCCGTGCCGCGCGGCCCGGCCTGCGCGTCGTCGATCAGCCACACGCGCGTACCCGCGGGCGTGGATGCATCCAGCGCGGCGAGGCAGGCATCCAGCGCCTCGTCGTCCACGCCGACCGGCACCAGCACGACCGGCAGCATGTTCGGCAGCGATCCACCGCCGCCCGTCATGCGCTCACTTCCGGTTGGAAGGCGGCTGCTGCAACGGCTCCATCGCGCGGAAGCGTCGGCTGTATTCGTCGGTCAGGTCGGCCGCTTCCTGCGCATTGCGCACGATGGTGGGCGTGATCAGGATGATGGTCTCGCTACGGCTCTTGTTGCTCTTTTGCGTACCGAACAGGCCGCCGATGATCGGGATGCGGCTCAATCCGGGCAATCCGCTCGACCCGTGTTCGACCTGGTCGTCGATCAGGCCGGCGAGCATGACGGTCTGGCCGCTTTGCACCGCCGCCTCGGTCTTGAGCTTGCTCACGCTGATGCGCGGGTTGCAGGCAGTGCCGACGCAAGCGGTGGAGACGTTGCCGGCCGAACTGATCTCCTGCACGAGGTCGAGGAATACCATTCCATCCTTCGTGACACGTGGCCTCACCTTGAGGATCTTGCCGGTCTGCAGGTACTGGACCTGGCTGATGGTGCCATTCGTGTTGGTGTCGCTGTTGAAAGTCGTCGATTGGATCGGGATGTTCTCGCCCACGTTGAGGTCGGCTTCGCTGTTGTTGCGAACGAACACCGAGGGCGTCGACAGGATGCGCACGTCGGTCACCTTGTCGAGCGCATTGAGCACGGCCACCGCACTGCCGCTGAAGATGGTGTACTGCCCGCCGTCGGAGCCGGTCGCGCTGCGAATGCCGTCGACGGCGGTCGGCAAGACCCCGGTCAAGGCATTGTTGAAGTACCAGTTCACGCCGTAGTTGAGGTCGCCGCTGAGCTGGACCTGCGCGATCTGCGCCTCGATGTGCACCTGCATCGGCATCACGTCGAGCTGGTCGATCACCTCGCGGATCGACTTCCACGCCTGCGGGGTCGAGCGCACCAGCAGGCTGTTGGTCTCGTCGACCGCGGACACGCCGACCTTGTCCCCCTGCACCTGCAGCGTGACCGAGCCGTTGCCGTTGCTGCTCTGGTTCAGCGAGAGCGAGCCGAGGTTGCCGCCCGGGCTGCCCGAATCGCCGCCCATTCCGCTACTGCTTCCGCCCATGTCGGTCGTGCCCGCATCGCGACTGTCACCGTCGATGCCGCTGTCGCCGACCTGGGTGGGTTGGGTGCCGGGCATCAGGCTCGGTGCGCCGCCGTTGTCGCCGCCCTGCCCGCCGGAGCCGCCGAACACTTCGGACAGGCGCTGCGCGAGGTCCTTGGCGCGGATGTACTTGAGTTCGTACGAATACAGGCGCACGCCGCCACCGGCGCTGTCGATGCGGTCCAGCCATTGCTGGATCTGGTCGAGGTAGGCCGGCTGCGGGGTGATGACGAGCACCGCGTTCGCGCCTTCCAGCGGCATGAAGCGGAACATGCCCGCGACCGGCGACTTGCCCTGTTCGCCGAACACCTTCTCCAGGTCGGAGACCACGTCGGTGGCCTTGCCCGACTGCAGCGGGAACACGCCGACCGACATCGACGACATCCAGTCGACGTCGAAGATCTGCACCGTGCGCAGGTAGTTCTCGAGCTCGGTGTTGGTACCGGCGAGCGTGATGACGTTGCGGCCCGGATCGACGCTGACGATGGCGTTCGGCCGCGCGTAGGGCTTGAGCAGCTTCTCCATTTCCGTCGCGGAGATGTAGCGCAGCGGCACCGCGCGCACTTCGAAACCGCGGCTCATGGTCGGCGGGCCCGTGCGCGGCGCGACCGTGCCGGCCAGCGCCTGGTCGTTCGGCACGATGTTGTAGATGCCGTTGGTGTAGACCATGCGCGCGTTGTTCCAGCTCAGCACCTGTTCGAGCAGGGTGAACGCGGCGGCGGGGCTGACCTTCTGCACGTTGAGCGTGACCGTGCCGGTCACGCCGGGCGCGATGGTGAAGT